>NZ_RAWQ01000411.1:0-2455 GCF_003668965.1 Corallococcus sp. AB030 | reverse complement strand
GCGGGGGACAGCGGCTCGGAGCCGTCCACGGGGAGGGGCCCCGCGGCGCGGGCGGCGGCGAGCAGGCGGAGCGCGGCGTCCTCGGCGGCGTCCTCCGCGGCCAGCTCCGTCATCCTCGCGGCCTTCTGGCGCATCCGGCGCGCGAAGGCGGCCACGCACAGCACGGAGGCGGTGAGCCACAGGAGCGCGGAGCTGGTGGTGAGCGGCAGCCAGCCGTAGCGGGCCGCGAGCCCCTCGCGCCAGTCCTGCTCCTCCAGCAGCAGCGACGTGCGGAAGGCCTTGCCGAAGGCCTGCTCGAAGGGCTCACCCGCGCGCACGCCGTCCACCAGCAGGCCCATGGCGTGCGAGCCGTGCTTGCCGGTGAGGAAGGCCACGAAGGCGGCGCTCTGCGCGTAGGCGATTTCGACGTCCGCGGGCACGTCCGGCCATTCGTCGGACAGGTCCTCGAAGTGGAAGACGCGCTCCTGAGTCACCGCGCGGAAGAGGGCGCTGTAGTGGGCGACGGAGTAGCGCTCGTCCGTGAGGTTCTGCGCCACGCCCTCCTGGAACCAGCGCGGCCAGTCCTTCGCCAGCTGGCCCAGCGCCACGTGCGCCAGCTCGTGCCGCAGCGTGGTGGGCCCCTCCGTGTCGCTCAGGCTGAGCGCGTCCAGCAGGATGATTTGATGCCCGGGGTAGGCGAGCGCCACGGCCCAGCCCGGAGGCTTGCCACCGGGGAGCGCCAGCGCTTCGAATTCCTGGCGGCCCACGCCCAGGCGGATTTCGGTGGTGCCCGGCCAGTCGCGCCCCAGCATCGCGCCGAAGGTGTCCCGCACGCCTTCAATCTGCCCGGCCAGCGCACGGGCCGCGCCCGCCGCCTTCGCGGTGTGCAGGATGACGAAGCGCTGCGTCTTCAGCTCGCCCGCGACGATGGCGGGGCGGGCGTGGGGCACGAGCGCGGCGTCCGTGACGACGGCCTCCGTGGCGTGGATGCCCCGCGGACCTTCGTCCTGCGCGAACACGCCCGGCGAGGCCAGCAGCATCATCAGGAAGGCGAACAGGCGGAGCATGCGTGGCCTCACGGTCCACCAGAGATAACAGCCTCGGCCGCCGCCGCATCAACCCCTTCCACCCTCAATCGCTTACGGCGCGACGTGTCACCCGCCACGAGTGTCACCTGACGACGCGGCACGCCCAGCGTTTTGGCGATGAATTCCACCAGGGCCGCATTCGCTTCGCCATCCACGGGCGGCGCGGCGAGTTGAATCTTCAGCTGGCCGTCATGCTCGCCCACCACCCTGGTGCGGGACGCGCGCGGCTGGACGAGCACCGTCAGCTCCACCCCTGTCTGCACTGCTTTGAGCCAGGGGGCGGGCATGCGGGCAACGCTAGTCGTTGGAGGTGGCCTTCTTCTGCGACAGGAACGCGACGTTGTCCTCCACGCGCGCGTAGTCGCGGTCCGCGAAGGTGGGCGCGGCGAACGTCTCCAGCAGCTTGCGGTGGGCCTCCACCACGGAGCGCACCTGCGACTCGAACTGGGTGCGCTGGCGCTTGAGCTCGTTGATGTCCTCCACCACCTGCACCAGCCTCTGGTGCGCGCCGTGGACGATCTTCTCCGCCTGGTGCTCCGCGTCCGCGATGATGATCTCCGCTTCCTTCTTCGCGGCGTCCTTCAGGTCCTCGCTGATGCGCTGGGCGGTGACCATCGTCTCCTGGAGGGTGCGCTCGCGCTCCTGATGCTGCTCGAGCCGCGCCTGCGTGCGCTTCAGCTCCTCCTTGAGCGCGATGTTCTCCTTCACCACCTCCTCGAACTCGCCGGCGATCAGCTCCAGGTACGCGCCCACTTCGGGACGCGCGAAGCCGCGCATCACCGTCTCGAAGCGCTTCTGCCGGATGTCGAGGGGGGTGATCTTCATGCGCCCCAGTCTAACCCATACACGCGCGCACTCCAGGAATCGGCCCGGCGGGGCAGAGGGGCGTCAGGGCTGGAGAGCAGACAGGCAGGCGTGTTTCAGGGCGCGGCGGCCGGGGCGGCTTCCCACTGCGACGCCACCGAGCGCGCGGCGTTCTGCACCGCGTAGCCCACGCGGCTGTCCGCGGCCACGTCCTGCACCACCCGGCGGGCGGTGGGGGTGCGTTGATACAGAAGACCTCCCAGCGCTTGAATCTTGAGCGCGTCCGGCAGGCGCGGGTGGCGCACGACGTTGCCCAGGATCTCTTCGGCGCGGCGGTGCTGGAAGAGGGCCACCGCGCGCAACGCGGCCTGCTGGATGCGCGGGTTCGGGTCCCAGATGAACGCGGCCAGCGGGTCCAGGGCGCGCGGGTCGCCCAGGAGCGCCAGGTCCTCGATGGCGAGCGTGCGGATCTCCTCCGGCGCGGGCTCCGCCGCCCACAGCAGGCCCCTCAGGAGCGGCTGGTCCGCGGCGCCGGAGGTTCCGGTATCCACCGGGGGGCGGGCGGGGGCGACGCGCTCCACGGG
>NZ_RAWQ01000410.1:0-2531 GCF_003668965.1 Corallococcus sp. AB030 | reverse complement strand
GAGACTCGCGCGGGATGGGAAGTAGCGGGTTGGAAGGCGCGCCGCCACTCTGGCCCGCATGGCCGCAAGAAGCCACGGGCGCGGACGATTGGCTGCCTGGCGGCACGGCGTGCCAGCTGGACGCGGGGCGGATTGCTTTGAGGGGGGCTCGGGCGTTACCTGCTCCACCCATGCCCTGGATCCGCCCTGCCATTGGTTGTCCTGTACCGCCCTCGGGTGGGAGTTCCGCATCCTTCCAGGCGTTGGCCCGCTGATGCGGGTCCTCGTCGTCAGCCCGCATGCGGCGTCCCGTGCGCTGCTCAGCCGCTTCCTGGACTCGGAGCCGGACGTGGAGGTGTCCGCCACGGGCGAGCCCGATGACGCCTTGGCCTCCATCGCGGAGCACACGCCCGCGCTGGTGGTGGTGGACCTGCGCCGTCCGGACGAGGACCACCCGCTGTTCCTGGGGCTCTTGCGCAAGCGGCACCCGTCGCTGCCGGTCATCTCGCTGGTGCCCGGCCGGCTGCGCATCTTCGACGGCCGCTCCGAGCGCGTGCGCGAAGCCCACGGCGACACCGCGGAGGCGCTGCACCACCTGATGGGGTCGGTGCTCCAGGCCACGCGAGACCTGCTGGCCCAGCACCTGCTGCGGATGTTGCGCCCGCCGGTGGGACGGGCCTGAGCCACCGCTCGACTACAGGCGCAGCCGGTAGCCCAGGGCGGCGAGCACCGCGCCCGCGTTCACGTCGCCGGTGGTGAGGAAGTCCACCGGAGCGAAGTGGAACTTCGCCTCCAGGAAGGCGCCGCCCGGACCCAGCGGCAGCTCCGCGCCCGCGAGCGCCTGGAAGCCCAGCCCGCCGCCGCTCTCCGAGGTGGTGCTGTCGAACGACTCCACCGTCGCGCGGTGCAGGTACAGGCCAGGGCCCGCGCCCACGTAGGGCGTGAGCGGACCGAGCGCGCGGGGGAAGCGGAACACGGCGGACAGCTGGATGGCCACCTCGCGCTCGGCGAGCGTGTACGGCGCTTCGATGGGCTGGCCCAGGTTGTCCATCTGGGGCCCGCGCAGCGTCCCGCTCGTGGAGGGCCGGTGGTAGTTCACCTCCAGCACCAGCGCGAGGCGCCGCTGGAGGAGGGGCGTGAGGTAGCCCACCTCGCCGCCCAGGAAGAGGTCGCCGCCGAGCGACGTGACGGGCTTGATGAAGCCCACCTTGGGCGCGATGAAGAGAGGGCCTCCGTTGTCCTTCTTGGAGGAGGGGGCGGCGGCCAGCGCCGCGGCCGCGAGCAGGGCGAGGGCGTTCATGGGGAGACGGTGAAGCCGGAGGACGCGGGGAGGGTTCCGAAGGCGCCGCTGGGGTCCGCGACGATGAACCCGTAGGTGCCGGGCACGATGCCGCCGGGACACGTGGGATCCGTGACGGGCCGCGAGTCGAAGCCCGAGCAATTCGGCACGGTGGCCCGGAGCTGCGACGAGGAGACGAAGGTCACGTCGTACAGCGGGATGTTCACCGTCTGGCCGGGGTCCGTCTTCACGGGCGCGACGAGGTACACGTCGTGGGTGCCGGTCGTGAAGGGCTTCGACGCGCCGGACGCGGTGTTGGTGAGGGTGATGACCGTGTCGCTCTTCGCGGGGCCGCTCGCGGGCGACACGGAGAGGGCGCCCAGCCTCGGATAGGTGATGGTGAGCGCCTGGGGACGCGTGACGGAGCAGCCCTCGGGGTTGGTGAGGGTGAGCGCGTAGGTGCCTTCCGGTGTCGCGGGAGGCACTTCGGTTTCGATGCGCGTGTCGGAGACGATGGTGAGGGTGAAGAGGGGCTGATCCTCTTCGCCCTGCCGCTGAAGGACGATGAGCGGCAGCGCGTCCGAGCGGAAGCCGCTGCCTTCAATGACGAGGGGGCTGGCGGCGTTGTAGCGGAAGCCGTCGGGCGCGGTGAGGTTGGTGATTTCCGGCGGCGGCACGACGCGCAGGGCATCCTCGAGCTCGGAGGTGCCGCCGAGGGGGTTCGTCACGGAGACCGAATAGGCGCCGGGCGGGAGCGTGTTCGACGGCGTGCTGTCGCGGGTGGGCAGGTCCATCCGCATGAGCTCGGTGCGCGCGAAGAAGAGGTGGTCCGCGGGGAGCGTGTAGTCGGTCGGGCCGCTCAGCGAGACCAGGGGCAGCTCCACGGACGGCGTGTCGGTGAGCGCGTCGCGAGGCACGGGGATGAAGCGGCTGCCGATGAGCTCCAGGCGCCATCCCGCCGTGCCGCCACCGGCGTTGCAGACGCGCGCGGGGGTGATGAGCCGCTGCCGCGGATTGATGAGGCCCTCGAGCTTCGGGGTGGTGCCTTCGGTCGATTCAGAGCAGGCGACCAGGCTGAGCAGTGCGGCGGCGACCGGAAGGCGCACGGGTTCCTCCATCATCCCGTCAACAAGGCTGTCACACGTTAGGCCGGGGCCCCGGAGGGTCAGGAGTTTTTTCCGGCTCCGAGCCCACAGCCCGGCTCGTCCTCCGGGGTCGGTTGACGCAAAGGACTGATATCTCAGGGGAATATCTCGCGAAGGAGCGTCGGCAC
>NZ_RAWQ01000040.1:0-54018 GCF_003668965.1 Corallococcus sp. AB030 | reverse complement strand
CGCCGCGCATGGCCCGTTCCCCCGCCCGTCCCGCAGGCCCCCGTCCTGCCCGCACGGCTGCGCGAACATGCGCTGCGGCAGCCAGACGCAGTCGCCGTGGAGCAGGCCGGGCGGACCTGGACCTGGAGGGAGCTCGCTTCCCGCGCGAGAAGGCTCGCGTCGAGGCTGCGCGAGCAGGGACTCCGGCCGGGAGAACCCGTGGCGCTCTGCCTCCGTGCGTCGCCGGAGAAGCTGGCCGCGCTGTGGGGTGTCCTGGAAGCAGGTGGCGCGCCGGTGGCGCTCGGGCCCACGGACCTGGACTCGCTGGCCGTCTACGCCGTGGAAGGCAGTGTCGTGCCCCGGCTCATCACCTGGCGCGGGCTCTTCACTTCAACACGCCTGGAGTCCTCACGCGTCCTGCACGTCGAAGAGGTGCTGGGAGACGCGGCGGTGTTGACGGTGACGGAGGCGCTGCCGCTTCCCTCGCCGGAGTCCCTGGCGTGGCTCCTGCCCATGGGTGCGGGCCAGCCCGCGTGGGCGTTGAGTCACACGTCGCTCTCGGGCTTCTTCGCGGGCCTGGATGCACGGCTGCATCCGGCGCCGGGCACTACCTGGCTCGCCGCCTCCGAACCCGCTCCCGAGAAGCCCGAACTGGAAGCCCTCTGGGCCTTGTCGCGCGGCCTGCGCGTGCTGTTCCCCTCCGAGGCCACCACATCGCGGCGAGGCGTATCGGACGAGGCGGCATCGCGTCCGCTTCAGCTCAGCCTGTCGTACTTCGCCAACGACGAGGACTCGCTCACCGGGCCCAAGTACGAACTGCTGATGGAGGGCGCGAAGTTCGCGGACGCGCACGGCTTCTCCGCCATCTGGACGCCCGAGAGGCACTTCCACTCCTTCGGCGGCATCTACCCGCAGCCCGCGGTGGTCTCCGCCGCGCTCGCGTCCGTCACGAAGCACCTGCGCCTGCGCTCCGGCAGCGTGGTGCTGCCACTGCATGATCCGCTGCTCATCGCGGAGCAGTGGGCCGTGGTGGACAACCTGTCGCAGGGCCGAGTCGACGTGTCGGTGGCCACGGGCTGGCACGTGCAGGACTTCATCTTCGCGCCCGGGAACTACGCCGACCGGCGCAACATCCTGTTGCGCCACCTGGAGACGCTGCGAGGCCTGTGGCGCGGAAACCGGCTGCGGCGTCCGGGCGGCAACGGCGTCACCGTGGAAGTGGGCCTGCGCCCGAAGCCGGTGCAGCGAGAGCTGCCCGTGTGGCTCACCGCCACCGCGAACCCGGAGACGTTCCGGCTCGCGGGTGAACTGGGCGCGGGCGTGCTCACGGGCCTCTTCGCCCACTCGCTGGAGGAGCTGAAGCCAAAGGTGGCCCTCTACCGCGAAGCGTGGCGCCGCAACGGCCACCCGGGCCGGGGCCACATCACCTGCATGCTGCACACGTACCTGGGTGACGACGAAGCGGAGGTCCTCCGGCAGGTGCGCAAGCCACTGCTGGCGTACTTCCGGAGCTCGGCGGACATCACCACGTCGCTGCTCGCCGCGCAGGGGTATCAAGGGGAGATCGCCAAGGTGTCTCGCGAGGACATCGACGCACTGCTGGAGCACACCTTCGAGCACCACGCGAAGGGCACCGGCCTCATCGGCACGGTGGAGAGCGGCATCCAGCGGCTGCGCGAAGTGCGGGCCTCGGATGTGGACGAGGTGACGTGCCTCATCGACTTCGGACTGGAGACGCCCGTCGTCCTGGAAGGGCTCAAGCGCCTGGCCACGGCACGCGAGGCCGTGGCC
Source organism: Corallococcus sp. AB030 (assembly GCF_003668965.1). Taxonomy (NCBI): domain Bacteria; kingdom Pseudomonadati; phylum Myxococcota; class Myxococcia; order Myxococcales; family Myxococcaceae; genus Corallococcus; species Corallococcus sp. AB030. Next base: position 52,248 of record NZ_RAWQ01000040.1, on the reverse strand, counting down.
GCTGATGCGGCGTCAAACTCGCGGCGCGTGCGTGGCGAACAGGAGACGGATGCGGAGGAGTTGCTGTCGCTAGCGAAGCAGTCGGGCGCGGTGCTGGTGAACACCACGGCACGGCTGGCCCGAGCGTTGACGGACCTGACGGGAGCGCGCGAGGCCCTGGCACCGGTGGGGGCCTGGGTCCTGGAGAACGCATCCGCGGAGCTGGCGTCCGCGCTCCAGCGCACTGCGGGTGGCGACGTGCTGCTCGCGGGGGAGGCCCGGGATGGAGGCCTGCTGCCGCGTGCGCCGGAGGAGAAGCTGCCTCCGGGCCTGGACATCTGGGTGCTGGACGCGGCCGGGGCGCCCGTGCCCGCGGGCGTCGTCGGAGAGCTGGCCCTGTCGGGAGCGGGCCTGCCTGCCGCCCTTTGGAGGGCGACAGGTGAGGCGCCGGGCCGGTTGGTGCCGCATCCGCTGAATGGATCCGCGAGCCTCTACCGCACCGGCCGTCCTGTGCGCCTGCGCGCGGATGGTCGTGTCGAGGCCGTGAACCTCCCTGCCTTCAAGCTGCCCGCGCCGCGCCCCACGTCTCCAGCCACCCAGAGCGCTTCGGCCGCGACAGTGCACGCGGAGACGCCCAGCGCCTCCGGTGCCCTCCAGACGATCCCGCGTGCGCCTCGTGGCCAGCCGTTGCCCCTGTCGTTCGCGCAGCAGCGCCTCTGGTACCTCCAGGAGCTGGAGCCGGAGAGCACCGCCTACAACAACGCGATCATCTTCCGGCTCACGGGGGCGCTGGATGTCACCGCGCTCCAGGCGGCGCTCCACTCGCTCGTGGAACGCCATGAGGTCCTGCGCACCACCTACGCCCTGGGCGACACCGGGGCCGTGCAGGTCATCCACGCGACCGGCCCCCTGCCCCTGGAGGCGGAGGATATTCCCGGCGACACGGCAGAGGCGCGCGAGGCCGCCATGCTTCGCCGCTGCCAGGCGTACACCGCCACGCCCTTCCACCTGGACACGGGCCCCGTGGCCCGCGCGCTGCTGCTGCGGCTGGCTCCAGACACGCACGTCCTGCACCTGCTCCTGCACCACGTCGTCTCCGACGCCTGGTGCGCCCTGGTCCTCAGCCGCGAGTTGCCGGTGCTGTACGCCTGCGCCAGCGCGGGTGTTCCCTCCGTCCTGCCGCCGCTGCCGGTGCAGTACGCCGACTACGCCGTGTGGCAGCGCGCGTGGCTGACCGGGCCGGTGCTGGAGGAACAGGCACGCTGGTGGAAGGAGCTGCTCCAGGGCACGCCGCCGCTGGAGCTGCCCACCGACCGTCCCCGTCCCGCCGCGCAGTCCTACGCGGGCGCCGCCCACGCCTTCCACCTGCCTCGCGAGCTGTCCGAGCCGCTCCTGGCGCTGGGCCGCCGTGAAGGCGCCACGTCCTTCATGGTCCTGATGGCGTTGTTCCAGGTGCTGCTCTCCCGCACCTCCGGACAGGACGATTTCGCGGTGGGCACGCCCATCGCAGGACGCTCGCGCCCCGAGGTGGAAGGCCTGCTGGGCTGCTTCGTCAACACGCTCGCCTTCCGCGCGAGGCTCGACGGGGCACCAGGGTTCCGCGAGCTCATCACGCGTGTGAAGCAGCAGGCACTGGGCGGCTACGCGCGCCAGGACATGCCCTTCGAGCAGTTGGTGGACGTGCTCCAGGTGCCTCGCGACCTGAGCCGCACGCCGGTGTTCCAGACCGTCCTCAACGTCATCAACGTTCCGGCGGCCCAGACGACCGGAGGTGCGGGGCTCCAGATTGGCGGAGTGGACGTGCCAGTGACGACGTCCAAGTTCGACCTGTCGCTGGAGGTCTGGGAACAGCGCGACGGCCTGCGCTGCCGCCTGGAGTACTCCACCGCCCTCTTCGACGCCGCGACCCTGGAGCGCATGGCGGCGCATCTGACCGTGCTGGCAAAGGCCGTCGTCGCCGCGCCGGACGCACCAGTCTCCACCTTGTCGCTGCTCACGCCGGCCGCGCGCGAACAGGTCCTGCGCGGCTGGAACGACACGCGCGCGGACTTCCCTGCTGGCGCCACGCTCCACAACCTCTTCGAGTCCCAGGCCGAACGCACGCCGGAGACCATCGCGCTCCAGTTCGAGGACCAACGCCTCACGTACGCGCAGCTCGAAGCGCGGGCCAACCAGCTCGCGCACCATCTGCGTGCACACGGCGCGGGTCCGGAGACCCTGGTGGGCGTCTGCATGGAGCGCTCGCTGGAGATGGTCATCGCCCTCCTGGGCGTCCTGAAGTCCGGAGCCGCCTACGTGCCGTTGGATCCGGCCACACCCGCGGAACGGCTCGCCGGGATGTTGGAGGACACCGCCGCTCCCGTGCTCCTGGTGCAAGAGCGCTTCCGCGCCGCACTGACTCCGCATGCCGCGCACGTCATCGCGCTCGACACCCAGTGGGAGGCCATCGCGCGTGAGTCCACTGCGCGTCCCGTGCCGTTGGCGGCGGATGACTCCCTCGCCTACGTCATCTTCACATCTGGCAGTACGGGCCGCCCCAAGGGCGCGATGAACGCGCACGCGGGCGTCGTCAACCGCCTGCGCTGGATGCAGAGGCGCTACGGCCTCACGCCGTCGGACACGGTGCTACAGAAGACGCCGTTCAGCTTCGACGTGTCCGTCTGGGAGTTCTTCTGGCCCTTGATGACGGGCGCGCGGCTGGTGCTCGCGAGGCCCGGCGGACATCAAGAGCCGGACTACCTGGTCGCGCTGATGGCCCGTGAGGGCGTGACGACCACGCACTTCGTGCCGTCCATGCTGCGCGCCTTCGTGGAGGAGCCCGGCCTGGAGTCCCTGTCGCGCCTGCGCCACCTGATGTGCAGCGGCGAAGCCCTGCCCGCGGACCTGGTGCTCCGTGCCCAGTCGCGACTGCCGCACACCACGCTGCACAACCTCTACGGCCCCACCGAGGCCGCCGTGGACGTGACGTCCTGGGAGTGCCCGCGCGACGAAGCACTGCGAGTCGTTCCCATCGGCCGCCCCGTGGCCAACACCCGCATGCACGTCCTGGATCGCCACGGACAACCGGTGCCCTCGGGCATCCCGGGCGAGCTGTTCATTGGCGGCGTGCAGGTGGGCCGAGGCTACTGGCGCCGACCTACCCTCACCGCCGAGCGCTTCATCCCCGATGCCTTCAGCGATACGCCCGGCGCGCGCCTGTACCGCACGGGCGACATCGCACGGTGGCGCACCGACGGCACGCTGGAGTACCTGGGCCGCGCGGACTTCCAGGTGAAGCTGCGAGGCTTCCGCATCGAACTGGGTGACATCGAAGCCGCGATCCAGTCCTGGCCCGGCGTGCGCGACACCGTGGCCGTCGTGCGACTGGCGGACACAGGGGGACCGCGCCTCGTCGCCTACGTCAGCGTCGAGGGGACACTCGACGTGGCCGGACTGCGCGCGTTCCTGCACTCGCGGTTGCCCGAGTACATGGTGCCCTCCGCCATCGTCCGCATGGACGCCCTGCCGCTCACCCCCAGCGGCAAGGTGGACCGCAAGGCCCTGCCCGCGCCGGACGCGCCCACCGCCGGACGCGCGGAGCCCATCGCCCCACGCGACGACACCGAGCGGGCCCTGGCTGAGATCTTCGCGCAGGTGCTCGGCATCGCGCGGATCGGCGTGAGGGACAGCTTCTTCGAGTTGGGCGGGCACTCGCTGCTCGCGACCCAGGTGGCCGCGCGCGTGCGGGCTCGCCTGGGCCACGAGGTGCCGCTTCGTACGCTGTTCGAAGCCCCCACCGTGGAGGCGCTCGCCCGGCGCATCGCTCCGTCTGGGGCCGTTGCGCCCGCGCCAGCGGAGCCTGAGAAGACCGAGCCCACCGGCCTCACGCCGTTGACCCGTGGCGTGCGGCCCGCCGTGCTGCCGCTGTCGTTCGCGCAGCAGCGGCTGTGGTTCATCCATCAACTGGGCACCGCGGACACGGCCTACAACATGCCGTTCTCGCTCCGGCTGGAAGGCACGCTGGACCTCGGCGCGCTCCAGCGGAGCTTCGACCGACTGGTGCGCCGGCACGAAGTCCTGCGCACCACGTTCCGCGAGTACGAAGGAGCCCCGGAGCAGGTCATCCACGCTCCCGGTCCGCTGCCCTTGCGACAGGTGGACCTCACCGGCACCCCGGACCTGGAGCAGCGCCGCGCCGAAGCGACGAGGCTCGCCCTCGAGGAGGCACGCACCCCGTTCGACCTGGAGCAGGGTCCTCTCCTACGGGCCCTGTTGCTGAAGCTGTCGCCCACGGAGCACGTGCTGGTGCTGAACCTGCACCACATCATCTCCGACGGCTGGTCCACCGGCGTCCTGGTACGCGAGATGGGCACGCTCTACGCCGCGCTCTCCGACAACCTCCCCTCCCCGCTGCCCGAGCTGCCGGTGCAGTACGCCGACCACGCGCTGTGGCAGCGAGGCTGGTTGCAGGGCGCGGTGCTGGACGCGCAGCTCGGCTACTGGCGGCGGCAGCTGGAAGGCGCGCCGTCGCACCTGGAGCTGCCCACGGACCATCCGCGTCCGGCCCGGCAGACCTTCCAGGGCGCGCTGATGCCCTTCACCCTCCCGAGTGCTTCCAGCGAAGCCCTGGAGACCCTGGCGAAGCGCGAGGGCGCCACGCCCTACATGGTGCTGCTCGCCGCGTTCCAGGTGCTGCTCGGCCGCTACGCCGGACAGGACGACGTGCTGGTGGGCTCGCCCATCGCAGGCCGCCGCCACGCCGAATCCGAGGCGCTCATCGGCTACTTCGCCAACACCGTCGTCCTTCGCACCCGGCTGCGCGAGGACGACACCTTCGTCTCGCTGCTGACGCGCGTGCGGGACACCACCCTGGGCGCCTACGAGCACCAGGACCTCCCGTTCGAGAAGCTCGTCGAGGCACTGCACCCCGCGCGCGACGCATCCCGCACGCCGTTCTTCCAGGTCACCTTCACGCTGCAGAACGCGCCGCTGCCGCCGCTGGCCCTGCCCGGCCTGTCATTCCAGCCGATGAACGCCGACCCGGGCGCCATCCGCTTCGACCTGGAGCTGCTGCTGCACCGCGCTCCCGAGGGCTTCACGGGAGGCCTCAACTTCAACACCGCCCTGTTCACCCCCGGCACGGTGGCTGGAATGGCCAGGCACCTGAGCGTGCTGCTCGAAGCCGCGGTGGCTTCGCCGGGGACGCTGCTCACACGCCTGCCGCTGCTGACGTCCGAGGAGCGGCACCAGGTACTCGTCGCCTGGAGCGACACCGCGACGGAGTATCCACGTGACGCCTCCGTGCCCGAGCTGTTCGCGGAGCAGGCCGCGCGCGCGCCAGACGCCGTCGCCGTGAGGATGCCCGCGAGTCCAGGGGCCTTCTCTTTGGTGGACACGACGCGGATCGCGGCGCGTGAGCTCACGTACGGAGAATTGGATCGCCGCTCGAACCAGCTCGCGCACCACCTGCGCCGGTTGGGCGTGCGGCCCGGAGACCGCGTGGGGCTGTGCGTGGAGCGTTCGCCGGAACTCGTCACCGGCATGCTCGGGATCCTCAAGGCGGGCGCGGCCTATGTGCCCGTGGAGGCGAAGGCCCCGGCGGACCGCACGACCTGGGTGCTCCAGGAGGCGGGCGTCAGCGTGCTCGTCACGCAGGAGGCGCTGGCGGATGAACTGCCGGCGGTGACCGGGCTCCTCGTGCTGCTGGACGAGGAATGGGACCTGATCGCGAAGCAGCCGGTCACGCCCCTGGCGGTGCACGTACCCGCGGAGGCGCTGGCCTACGTGATGTTCACGTCGGGCAGCACGGGCCGTCCCAAGGGTGTCTGCGTGCCCCACCGGGGCATCGTGCGCCTCGTCCGGGGCAATGGCTTCATCGCCTTCGGTCCAGAGCAGGTGTTTCTCCAGGCCGCGCCAGTCGCGTTCGACGCCTCCACGCTGGAGCTCTGGGGAGCATTGCTGCACGGCGCGAAGCTGGTGCTCGCACCGCCGAATGCGCTCTCACTGTCAGAGCTGGGCACGCTGCTCGCGGTGGAGGGCGTCACCACACTGTGGCTCACCGCCGCCCTCTTCGAGCAGATGGTCCTTCACGAAGGAGTCTCACTCGCGGGCGTGCGGCAGGTGCTGGCGGGCGGGGACGTGCTGCCCGTGCCTCGCGTGAGGGAACACCTGTCGCGGATGGCGCCGGACGCCGTGCTCGTCAACGGGTACGGCCCCACGGAGAACACCACCTTCTCCACCACGCACACGCTGCGCGCGAGGGACACCGTTGAGCGCTCGGTGCCCATTGGCCGGCCGCTGGCGAACTCCACCGCGTGGGTGCTGGACGAGCGCCTCCAGCCCCTGCCGCCGGGACTTCCCGGCGAGCTGTACGTCGGCGGTGACGGCCTCGCCTGGGGCTACCTCCAGCGGCCGGACCTCACCGCCGAGCGGTTCATCCCCCATCCCCACTCCGCCACGCCGGGCGCCCGCCTGTACCGCACGGGCGACCGGGCCCGCTGGCGCGACGACGGCACCCTGGAGTTCCTGGGGCGCACCGACTTCCAGCTCAAGCTGCGCGGCTTCCGCATCGAGCCCGGAGAAGTGGAGGCCGTGCTGCGACAGGCTCCGGACGTACGCGAGGCCGTGGTGCTCGCGCGCGAGGACGTGCCCGGTGAGAAGCGGCTCGTCGCCTACGTGGTCCTCGGAGGGGACAGCGCCGACACCGACCGCGTGAAGGCGCACGCGCAGCGGCAACTCCCCGACTACATGATGCCGTCCGCCTGGGTGGCGCTGCCGTCCCTGCCGCTGTCACCCAACGGCAAGGTGGACCGCAAGGCCCTGCCCGCGCCCGAAGCGCCCCGGCCCACCGAGTCGACGCGCGAAGCCCCACGCAACGCCGTGGAGGCACAGCTCGCGGCCATCTGGGCGGAGGTGCTGCACCTGGACGCAGTGGGCATCCACGACGACTTCTTCGACCTGGGAGGCCATTCGCTCCTGGCCACGCAGGTGGTGTCGCGCATCCGCGCGGTGCTGGGCGTGGAGCTGCCCCTGGGTGAGTTGTTCAACGCGCCCACCGTGGCCGCGCTCGCCCGGCACCTGGGAGCCACCACGAACCGCCACGAGCACGTGCCGCCTCTCACCCGGGCCCCAAGGCCCCCGCTGCTGCCACTGTCCTTCGCGCAGCAGCGGCTGTGGTTCATCGACCAGCTCGAACCGGGCAGCGCCCTCTACAACATGCCCGTCGCCCTGCGGCTCCTCGGCGCGCTGGACGAGGCCGCGCTGAAGGGAAGCCTGGACGCGTTGATGGCGCGGCATGAATCCCTGCGCACCACCTTCCGCACGGAAGCGGGCCAGCCCGTGCAGCACATCCACGCGCAGGCCACCGTGCCCCTGGAGCGCGTGGACCTGTCCGCGTTGGAGGACACCGAGGCCCGGCTGCGCGAAGCGGAGCGTCTGGCGACAGCGGAGTCCCAGCGGCCGTTCGACCTGGAGCGAGGCCCCGTCATCCGCGCCCTGCTGATCAGGCTCGCGCCCGAGGAGCACGTGCTGGTGCTGCACCTCCACCACATCGTCTCCGACGGCTGGTCGCTGGGCGTGATGGTGCGCGAACTCACCACCCTCTACGCGGCCCTGCGTGAGGGCCGGCCGCCCGCGCTCCCGGAGCTGCCCGTGCAGTACGCGGACTTCGCGCTCTGGCAGCGAGCCTGGCTCCAGGGAGAAGCACTGGAGGCGCAGCTGGCATGGTGGACCCGGCAGCTCGAAGGAGCGCCCCGGACCCTGGAGCTGCCCACCGACAAGCCCCGTCCCGCCGTCTCCACCCAGCGCGGCGACACGCTACCGGTGCACCTGTCCCTCACCCTGTCCGAGCGCGTGGAGGCCCTGGCGAAGCAGGAGGGCGCCACGCCCTTCATGGTGCTGCTCGCGGCCTTCCAGACGGTGTTGCACCGCTACGCCGGCCAGGATGACGTGCTCGTCGGCACGCCCATCGCGAACCGTCGTCACGCGGAGACCGAAGGCCTCATCGGCTTCTTCGTCAACACGCTGGTGCTGCGTGGAACCTTCGGCGCCCGGACGACGTTCCGGGAGCTGCTGGCCCAGGTGCGAGCCACGACGCTGGGCGCCTACGAACACCAGGACGTCCCCTTCGAGCGGCTGGTGGAGTCGCTGCAAACGACGCGCGACCTGGGGCGCATGCCGCTGTTCCAGGTGATGTTCGCGCTCCAGAACGCGCCGGTGCCGGAGCTGTCGCTGCCCGGCCTCACCGTGCGTCCCGCGGCCCTCGCGGAGCGCACGACATCCCAGTTCGACCTGAGCCTGGACCTGGACCGCCGCGAGGATGGCTTCCGGGGCAAGCTCGAATACGCCACGGACCTCTTCGAGCGTCCCACCATGGCGCGGCTGATCACCCACCTGGGGGTGCTGCTGGAGGCGGTGCTCACGAATCCGGACGGACCACTGTCCGGACTGTCCCTCGTTTCGGAGGAGGAACGGCGACAGCTCCTGGGCGACCTGGCCGGAGGCATGTCGCACTTCGATGGTGACGGCACGCTGCACGGCCACTTCGAGGCCCAGGTGGCGCGGACTCCGGATGCGGACGCCGTGGTGTTCGGAGACACGACGCTGTCCTTCCAGCGGCTCAACGCGCGGGCCAACCAGCTCGCCTGGCACCTGCGTTCGCTGGGGGTGGGCCCGGAGGTGACGGTGGGCCTGTGCCTGGAGCGCTCGGCGGAGAGCGTCATCGCACTGCTCGCGGTGAACAAGGCCGGGGGCGCCTTCGTGCCGCTGGACCCGGCCGCGCCCGCCGCGCGCAGGTCGTTCGTCCTCAAAGACTGTGGCGCGTCCGTGCTGGTGACGACGCGGGCATTGCAAGAAGCGTGGCACCCCGAGGTGCCCCACTTGGTGTGGATGGACGCAGAACCTGTCCGACTGTCGGACAGGTTTTCGGACAACCTGCCGCCGGCGGCGGGAGCGGAGAACCTCGCCTACGTCATCTACACCTCCGGCTCCACCGGGACGCCAAAGGGGGTGATGGTGCGGCACCGCTCGGTGCTGCACCTGCATCACGCGCTCCTACGGACCGCCTACGCGGGGCGGCCCCCGGGGCTCCGCGTCAGCATCAACGCGCCGCTGTTCTTCGATGCCTCCATCGAGCAGGTGCTGCAGCTGTTGGGCGGCCACTGCCTGTGCCCTGTTCCGGAGGATCTCCGGTTGGAGCCAGAGCGGATGCTCGAGTGGCTGGAGCGGACGCGGGTGGACGTACTGGACTGCACGCCCGCGCAACTGAAGCTCCTGTTGGATGCGGGGATGCTGGACCGCCCCCGTCTGCCGTCACTGATGTTGGTGGGAGGCGAGGCGCTGGACGAAGTGATGTGGCGGCGGCTCGCCACGACCCGGCGCACGCGGGCCTTCAATGCCTATGGCCCCACCGAATGCACCGTGGATGCCACGGTCTGGGACATCCAGGGAACGTCCCACGCGCTGCCCGTCATCGGGCGGCCGCTGGACAACCTGCGCGCGTACGTGCTCGACGAACGTCTGGAGCTGGTTCCCTTCGGCCTGCCTGGAGAACTGTGCTTCGCCGGTGAAGGCGTCGCGCGCGGCTACCTGGGCCGGCCGCACCTGACCGCCGAGCGCTTCATGCCGGACCCCTTCGGCACGGAGCCTGGAGCGCGCCTGTACCGCACGGGCGACAAGGTCCGGTGGCGCGAGGACGGAACGCTCGAGTTCATGGGCCGCCTGGACTTCCAGGTGAAGCTGCGCGGCCACCGGATCGAGCTGGGTGAGATCGAGTCCACGCTGCGGGCCCATGCCGGCGTCCGGGACGCGGTGGCCCTGGTGCGCGAGGACGTTCCGGGCGACGCGCGCCTCGTCGCCTATGTCACGCCGGAAGCGGACACCACGCCACTGCACGAGCACCTGCGCAGGCACCTGCCTGATTACATGGTCCCGGCCACCGTCCTCGCCCTGCCCGTCCTGCCCCTGACGCCGAACGGAAAGGTGGACCGCAAGGCCCTGCCCGTACCGGACGCGTCATCGCGCCCCGCACGTGTCTTCGAGCCTCCCGCGACACCCACCGAACAGCGCCTCGCGACCATCTGGGAGGAGCTGCTCCGCGTGTCCGGCGTGGGCCGTCACGACAACTTCTTTGAGCTGGGCGGGCACTCGCTCCTGGCCACGCAGGTGGTGTCGCGCGTGCGCGTCCATTTCGGTGTAGAGCTGCGCGTCCGGGCCCTCTTCGAAACGCCGACCGTGGCGGGGCTCGCCCAGCGGCTGACGGACGCCGCATCCACGCCCGCGCTGCCGCCGCTGACAAGGACGCAGGGAGACGAACTCGCGCCCCTGTCCTTCGCGCAGCAGCGGCTGTGGTTCATCGACCAGCTGGAACCGGGCAGCCCGCTCTACAACATGCCCTTCGCGCTGCGGCTGTCCGGAGCGCTGGACGTCCCTGCCCTCCAGCGGGCCTTCGACGCGCTGGTGCGGCGGCACGAAACCCTGCGCACGACGTTCGAGACCCACGATGAAACACCGCGTCAGCGCATCCATCCCGCGCCCTCGGGAATGCTGCGCACGGAGGACCTGGAGGCCCTTCCCACGGATGCGCGTGAGGCTGAAGTCCGGCGCCGCATGGACGCCGATGCGCTGCGTCCCTTCGACCTGGGCACGGGGCCCCTCGCTCGCTTCACCCTGCTGCGGTTGGACACGAGGGAGCACGTGCTCCTGCTGTGCACGCACCACACCGTTTCCGATGGCTGGTCCTTCGGGGTGCTCGTGCGCGAGCTGGTGGCGCTCTACGAAGCCTTCCGCCAGGGCCAGCCGTCGCCGCTGCCGGAGCTGCCCGTGCAGTACGCGGACTTCTCCCGGTGGCAGGCCTCATGGCTGGAAGGTCAGGTGCTCGCGGGACAGCTCGACTGGTGGAAGCGGCGGCTCGACGGGGCGCCGCATGCGCTGTTGCTGCCCACGGACCGGCCGCGTCCGGCCCGCCGCTCCGCACAGGGAGCACGGTGGCCCGTCCAGCTGACACCGCCCTTGAGTGACGCGGTGGAAGCACTGGCGAAGCGGGAAGGCGCCACGCCGTTCATGGTGCTCATGGCCGCGTTCCAGTTGCTGCTGTCGCGGTACTCCGGCCAGGACGACGTGCTGGTGGGCACGCCCATCGCGAACCGCCGCCACGCGGAGACCGAAGGCCTCATCGGCTTCTTCGTCAACACGCTGGTCCTCCGAGCCCGCTTCACCGCGGACACGTCGTTCCGGAAGGTCCTCGCACAGGTGCGCTCGACCACGCTCGGCGCGTACGAACACCAGGACCTCCCGTTCGAGCGGCTGGTGGACGCGCTCCAGCCCGAGCGCGACCTGGGCCGTACTCCACTCTTCCAGGCCCTCTTCGCACTGCAAAACACGCCGGAGCCGGAGGCCACCCTCCCGGGCCTGACGCTGAAGGCGGAGGAGGTCCCCTCCTCGGCGGCGAAGTTCGATCTGGACCTGGCCCTCATCCGGCAGCCAGACGGCTTCCAGGGTGCGCTCACGTACAGCACGGACCTCTTCGATACCGCCACGGTCCAGTGGATGATGGAGCGCTGGAGCACGCTGCTGGAGACAGTCCTCGCCGAGCCCGACGCGCCCCTGGATCCACGGACGCTGCTGACGGACGAGGAGCTTCTCCGGATGCACGTCCCAGAAGCACCGGCGTCCCGTCCCTCCGAAACCACGGAGGTCGCCCCACGCGACGACATGGAGCGGGAGCTGGTGGCGCTCTGGGAGGAGCTGCTGGGAGTCCGGCCCATTGGCGTGACGCGTCCGTTCTTCGACCTGGGCGGTCACTCCCTGCTCGCCGTGAAGCTGATGGCGCGCATCCGGGAGCGCTTCCACCGCGAGCTGCCCCTGGCCGCCCTCTTCCATGCGCCCACGGTGGAGACGCTGGCCCGGCTGCTGCGTCAGGCGCCCGAAGTCTTCTCCCCGATCGTACCCATCCAGCGCGAGGGCTCGCAGCGGCCCTTCTTCTGCGTCCACCCCGTGGGCGGCAACGTGCTCGCGTACGCGGCTTTGGCGAAGCAGCTGGGCCGGGAGCAGCCCTTCTACGGGCTCCAGTCCCAGGGGCTCGATGGAAGCCGTCCGCCGCTCGACACGGTGGAGGCGATGGCGGCGCTCTACGTGAACGCCGTGCGCACCGTGCAGCCCCACGGCCCCTATCGGCTCGGCGGCTGGTCCATGGGAGGCGTGGTGGCCTTCGAGATGGCCCGTCAACTCCAGGCCCGGGGCGAGACCGTGGAGCTCGTGGCCCTCATCGATCCCAGCCCGGCGACGGACGACCGTGTGCCGCTCGACGTGGACGACGCAGCCCAGGTGGCCGCGCTGTTCGAGCTCGACCAGGGCCAGCTCGCGACGCCGGAAGCGACCACGGAGACGGGGCGCACGCTCCTGCACGTCTTCACCCGCAACCTGCGCGCCCTGAAGCACCACCGCCCCGGACCGTTCACCGGCCGCGTCCTCCTGCTCCAGGCGGGCGGAGCGCCGGCGCGCGGCGACGACGGCTGGAGCGCGCACGTCCACGGCGAGCTGACGCGCGAGGTGCTCCCCGGCACGCACTACTCGCTGCTGCGCGCGCCCCACGTCCAGCGGCTCGCGGAGCGTTTGACGGAGGCGCTCCAGGGCGCGGCGCGGGACACGTCCCGGTAGGCCGGAGACCCGCACCGGCGCCGTGCCTCCCGCGCGGCGCCGGGGTTCGCCCGCCGCGATGTCCGTGGAGGGCTCTGAGGGGAGCATGACAGGCCGCCTCCTCGGAGGAGCCAGCGCGCGTGCCAGGACTGGCACGTTCGCGGCGCGGCCACGTCATCCAGCGGGCCGCGCTCACCCGTAACGCCCCGGAATCCCGACGGCGAGGCCCTGGCGGCCCGCGTGGCCCCGACCTTGCGATGGGAAGGCTTCGCAACCTCTCACAGGAGCCCAGCCCCATGAACTCCCAGAAGCCTTCCGTCATCCCCCACCTCCCCCGCCGCGCGCGGACCCTGACCTGGAGCCTCCTGGCGCTCGCCGCCGCCGGCTGTGGCGCCAGCGACAGCGCCAGCCCCGGCACCCTGGCGGAGCGCCCCCAGTCCCTCACCGAGCTGCCCACCCGCTGCCTGGACATCCGCACCGCCCAGCCCGGAGCGCCGGACGGCGACTACAAGCTGTATGTGGCGGGTGACCCCAGCGCGTCCTGGACCGTGTACTGCCACGACATGGCCGGCACGCCCGCCGAGTACCTCACGCTCACGCGCACGGACGCCGACTCCAACTTCTCGCGGTACACCGCCGGCGGCTTCTCCCCCGGCACCGACGTGCTCACCCACTTCACCCGGCTGCGCATCGCCCCCGCGACCCTGCGCGTGGACACGGCGGACCAGACCTTCGCCTCCTCCACCGGCGCGCTGACGCACTCGCCGGACACCGTCACCGCGATGCCCTACGGCGTGGCCATGACGTGCGGCGGCGGACAGGGCCAGGGCAACGTCGACCTCCGGGGCACCCCCTTCACGGTGGAGGCGCAGGCGTTCAGCGTGGGCGGCGCGAACGGGACCGGCGCCGCCGTCTCCAGCGAGCACGGCCAGGTCGTCACGCTGTCCGGTGACGGCATCTGCGGCTGGGTGGGCCCGCAGGGCAGCTACAACCCCTTCAACCAGCATGGCGGCCTGCTCCAGCTCCACTACCGCGGTGAGAACTTCCCCGCGACGTGCCAGGACGTCCAGGCGGCCCGCCCCGGTGCGCCGGACGGCGAGTACGCGCTGTTCGTGAACAAGGACCCGCTGAAGCGCTGGACGGCCTGGTGCCAGGACATGGCCGGCACGCCCAGGGAGTACCTCTCCCTGGTGCACACGGAGGAGGGCGCCAACTACTCGCAGTACACGTCGGGAGGGAACTCGCCGGGCACCGACGTGCGGACCCGGTACACGCGCGTCAGGCTGAACCCCGTCACCCTCGCCGTGGACACCGGGGACCAGACCTTCGCGACGTCCAGCGGCTCCCTCAAGCACGTCAACAGGGAGCTTGTGACGGCCATGACCTACGCGGCCGCCATGGGGTGCAGCCGCACGGGCCTGGCCAACGTGGACCTGCGAGGCACGCCGTTCTCCGTGCCCACCGGCAACATCGTCCGGGCCGGCCCCTCCAGCGAGTCCTCGTGGTGGGCCTTCCACGACAACAACCAGGTGGTGGAGATGCGCGGCTACGGAGGCTGCGGCTGGGTGGGCCCGCAGGGCAGCTACAACCCCTTCAACAAGAACGGCGCCCTGCTGCCCCTGGCGTACACCGTGCCGCAGCCGTAGCCCCTGACGCTCAGGGAGACGGCTCCAGCCCCGCGCCGGGCTTCACCAGCACGGCGCGGGAGTAGGCCATGAGGAAGCCCAGGCGCATGGCGTTGCGCTCCGTGGGGATGCCGGGCGAGGACATGATGGCCGCCAGGTCACTGCCCTTCTCCAGCCCTCGCGCCAGCCGCGCGGCGATGAGCGCCTGCTGCACGCCGAGCCGCCGGTACGCGGGCAGCACCGACGTGCCGAACAGCGAGGTGAGCCCGTCGCTCACCTCGCAGCTGCCGGCCCCCACCGCCACGCCGTCGAGCCACGCCACGTACGAGTCCGAGACGGGGTTGCGCGCCGCCTTCAATCCCATCTCCAGGAAGATCGCCGGCATCGACTCGCCCTCCGGGACGAAGCCGCTGCCGGCGACCTCCACGAACCGGTGCACCGCCGCGTCGTCGGACGGATCCACCCGCTCGACGCGCAGCCCGGCGGGAGCGCCCCGGGAAAGCCGCGACAGGTCCTCCCCCACCTGCAACGGCCGGTACAGCACCGTCTCGAACTCGCGCAGCACGAAGCCCCGGTCCGCCAGCCCCTTCAGCAGGGGCTGCGGCGCGAAGGGGCTCAGCTCCGCCTTGGGCTCCACGCCACGCGACGCGAAGAAGTCCACCAGCGCGTCCAGCTCCGCGTCCGTGACGGCGCGCTCGAAGCCGTAGCCGCAAGACTTGTTGATGTAGGACCCCACGCCGCCGAACGCCATCCAGCCGTCCGCGAGCGGCGCGGACGCCGTCGAAAGCGCCACCGCGGAGGTGGCCTGTTTGCGCTCGAACCGCCGGGCGATCTCCACCAGGTTCACGTCGTTCATCCTCCCCGTCTACACCGGGACGGGCCGCCGCGTCAGGGCGTCGCTGCGCTCACCCAGGCCCGTTTCCGTGGGGTGGCGGGGGCGAGGACAGCAGGCCGTCCAGCACGCCGTAGGCGTAGAGCGCCGCGAAGGCGTAGGCCCCCACGAGATAGGAGACGTTGAAGGCCCGGGCCGTGGGTGCGTCCTGGGCCGAGTAGCGGCCGTCCGGGCCGCGCAGGGACAGGGCCACGCCCAGGGAGACCGCGGACACGGCGAACGTCGTGCCCTGCCCTACCGCGAGCGCGGTGCCCTTGGAGCGCTGGCCGTGCACGAGGTGGCCCACGCCGAACGGCACCAGGTACCAGCCTCGCGAGGCCGGGCGGGATTCGACCAGGACGGGAGCGGTGATGGAGCTCGTGGGCCCGGGCAGGAGCACGGGCGGGCGGAGTCGGGCGGCGCGCTGGACGATGCGGTCATGGCGCCGCGCGCGCACCCGTTCGATGAAGGCGATGAAGTCCGGCGGATACACCAGGGGGTCCAGCTTCGCGTCGGGGTCGAGCGCGAGCCCCTCCACGGCCTCGTGCTCCGCGCGGGGCAGGTCCTCCTGGGCGTGGAGCGTCGCCGCGAGCAGCAGGTGGGCTTCCGCCTCCTCCTGGGGATGGGAGAGCCGAGGGGGCTGGAGCAGGGCCTCCAGCGCGGTCCGGGCGCGGGGCAGGTCGCCGGACTGATAGGCCTCGCGAGCGGGGCCCAGCGGAGAGGACGCCGCGAGCAGCAGGGCGACGATGGCGGTCTTCATGGAGCGGCCCCCAGCACGAGCGTGGTGTGGGTCCCCGCCACCGCGTCGAGCGATTGCCTCAGCACGTGGCCTCCCGGGTCGCGGACGGACAGGAGGTGTACCCCGTGCGAGAGCTTCAATGGGTCGCGCAGCGGGGCCACGCCCACCTCCACGCCGTCGACGAAGACGCGGGACGCCGCGGGCGCGACGAGGGTGACCTCCGCGTCGCGCACCCGGAGGGAGACTTCACGCGAGACGGTTGCGCCGGCAGCCACTTCGAGCACTTCCTCGACGGGCTCGCACAGGGGGTTGGCGAAGCGGAGCCGGTGCGTGCCGGGAGACAGCCGCAGCTCGCGCAGCCGAGGGGTGTAGCCCCGGCTCTGGCCGTCCACGAACACCTCGGCCCAGGGGCGTGTCGCCACCGTGAGCGTCGCGAAGTCCCGGGCATCCGGGACACGGACGGGCAGCTCGTCGCCGGGGGGCTCCGGGGACACGGGCCGTTGCAGAGAGTCCTGGGCGGGGCGGGCCAGCGGCGCTGGCGCTGCCCGAGGAGACCTGCCCGGAGCCTCCGGACGCGCGCCCCGGACCGGCGTCCCGGAGGCCGCCTGAGGCAAGGGACGCGAAGGTCTTTGCGCTGAATCAAGGCGGGCGACGGCCACGGGCGCGGCGGAGGCCTCGCTTGTGGCGGGCAGGCCAGCGCCGGGCGGTGCCGAGGCGGCCGTTGTCGCAGTGGAGTCGTCACCGGGCGAGAGCGCGGCGGAGGCGGCATTTGTCGCAGTGGAGTCGTCACCGGGCGCGAGCGCGGCAAGGTCCTCCGACGTGGCAGGCGAGCCCGCAGCAGGAGCAACTGGCACGGCGGTCTGCACCGTTGCCTCCGGATCCGTCGCGGGCGCGGACGCCTGCCCCGTGGCCACCGCCGGACTCCTGGCGCCACCCGCGCGCCATGCCCATGGCCCCAACCCGCCCGACACCGCCGCGAGCACCAGGGCCGCCAGGAGCGCTCGCTTGTGCTCCGCCCACGAGCGCGGGAGCGCCTCCCACGCGCTCCGGGCGAGACCCTTCCTCATGGGCCGCGAGCGCAGGAGCGCCAGCACCTCGGGGGCCCCGGGCCGGAGCGCCAACGCGGCGTTGAGACACCGGGCAGCCCGGGCGCCCTGCCCCGCGGCGAGCAGCGCACGGCCTTCGCCCAACAGCCGCTGGAACCGGTCCTCGCGCCAGCGGGCCACGCAGGACTCCGGAGCCTGGAAGAAGGCACGCGACGCTTCGGCGGGAGCCCCGACCCACGGCCGCAGCACCGCCTCCAGCTCCTGCGCCAGCGCCCCACCCTCCACGGGCCTGTCACGCGCATCCCGGGCAAGACACCGCGCGACCAGCGCCGACAGGGACTCAGGCGTGCCCGGCGCGGCCTCCACCAACGGCGGCGCATCGCGGGTCATCACCGAGACCGCCAGCCGGGCACTGCCCTCCCCTGCATGGGGCGTCGAACCGGTGCACAGCTCGAACAACACGACGCCCACCGCGTAGACGTCCGACGCCGGGGACCACGCCCCGGTATCCATGCGCTCCGGCGCCATGTACGGCAGCGAGCCGATGACGGCGCCAGTGCTCGTCAGCCGGGCCTGGTCCGCCAGCGCGGCGATGCCGAAGTCCGCGAGCTTCAGCGGCCCTCCACGCGCCACGAGCACGTTCTCCGGCTTGACGTCCCGGTGCACCACGCCGCGCGCATGCGCCGCGTCCAGCGCGCGGGCCAGCTCCCAGCCCAGCAGCGCGACGGCCTCCGGCGGCAATGGAGCCAGGCGCCGCGCCAGTTCGCGCAGGTTCTCGCCTTGCACCCATTCACAGACGAGGAACGGGCCGCGCACGGCGTCCTGGCCAAAGTCATGCACCGCCAGGACATTGGGGTGCTGGAGCGAGGCCACCACCTCCGCCTCCTGGCGGAAGCGCTCGGTGAAGCGGGCGTCCAGGCCCGGGTGCAGCACCTTCACGGCCACGCGGCGGGACAGCTGGAGGTCGAGGGCGAGGAAGACCGTCGCCATCCCGCCCCGCCCCAACTCCTGCTCCAACTGGTAGCGGCCGGCCAACAGTTCGCCCGTCATCGCGCGCGCAGTCTAGGAAGCGGGATCCGCGCGATCAAACCCCCGGGCGCCCTCACTGCTGGCACACGCGGAGGGTGGAGCCGGGGAGCTGCACGCACGTGCCTGCCTGTCCCCCGGGACACTCCGCATCCGACCGGCAGGGTTGGTGACAAGTCTTCCCACGTCCCAGGTTTGCGCAGAAGCCGCAGCGGGCGCAGTCCATGGAGGTCTCGCAGGAGTCGCCCAGGTGCTCGGGGGGCAGGCCCTCGCAGGTATCGACGCACAGGGACTCCGGAGCCGGTGAGCATTGGTAGCCCGTGGGGCAGCCCGGGTCGCAATCGCGTGTACAGCGTCCCTTCACGCAGTACGCGAACGTCGAACAGGCCAGGGGGTCGGAGCAGGGCTCGGTGAGGCGGGGGCCCGATTCGCATTCCCTGTAGACGTCGGAGCAGCGCTGCCCCTCGGGACACTCCCGGTCCGCGGCGCAGGAGCGCACGCAGGCGTCTCCCAAGCAGCCGGCGTCCAACTCCTCACGCACCTGGATGTCGAGCGGACACCCCGGGGCCACGAGCAGGACCCACAGCAGGACCGAGAGCGGGAAGCGCATGGGCTCAGGACTACATCAAGGAGTGAGATATACGCACGCGGTGGCGCTCGCCACGGCCGCTAATCCTCCTCCGTCTGAAGCCAGAACCATTCTTCATTGGAACGGAGCGCTCCGCCCAAGAACTCTGAAAAGGAGCCCGCGATCTGGCGGTTGTAGGCAGGGTCTGGAAACGCTTCGCGGTAGCCATCCCGGATGGAGTACCGGCCCTCCGCCTGCTGGTTCACGTCGACGAAGATGTAATTGGTATCCCGCACCTCGCAGACCGCGTACCAGGACGCGGGACCCGCCCTGTCTGTGTCCTCCTTGAGGAGGACGACACGAGCGCGGCGAATCTTCGCCAGCGGGTAGAAGAAGAACGCGGGGTCGACTCGGTCGAACAATTTCGCGCCATCGCAATGCAGGTAGAAGGCACGAAGGTCCGGGTCCAGGCGCCACCCGACTCTCTGCTCAAAGGCCTCGATCTCCGACGGAGTCGCGGGCGGGTTCGGGAAGTGGAGCCGTGAAACCTCGTCCAGAAGCGCCGACATGGCTTCGGAGCTACTCGCCATAGGGGTGATCCACTCCTACACGCGTCCACGGAGGCTGGTTCGCATAGCATTGGTTGTAGGGGCCCAGCAGATCCTCGTGAAGGTCCTGGGGAAACGGCAGCAGGTTGTCCCAATCGGTGGGGTTGCCGCCATGTTGAAGGTCGCGGATGTGATGGCCCTGGTAGGGCTTTCCGTCGGCTTCCGTCGGCCAGTCACCGAACCGCCGGGACCATTCCTCACGGAACCCCTTGCGCGCCTTGTTCCAGCGATTGCGAGCAGCTTCATTCTGGCGAGGCGTCAGTGCTCCGTAGTTGCAGCAACAATGCGCCATCCCAAACCGGCTGCCGGCCTGAATCAGCGTGCCCTGAAAATCCATCTTCACGTCCGCCAGCCACATGCATCCCTGGAGGACGTGGCCGCTTCCCGCGCATTTCTCCTGGCAATAGGTCATGAACTGGGAGCTGCACTGCCACGGCCCATAGTAGATGACGGTGCGGAACTGCCCGCCTCCTGGCACGTTCATGAGCGGCCCACGCCACATCCGAACCGCACCAGCACTGGGTGCCACCGGTGCTTCGGCACAACTCACGGCCACGACGACAAGAGCTGCGAGCAATCGCCACAATAGGACACGCGCACGCAATCAGGCCTCTCAGTCCTCTTCCCCCAGGTATCGGAACACGGAGCGCACACCGATGCCCAGGGCCCGGGCCGCCTCCTTCTTGCTGCCTCCGCTGCGGGCAATGGCCTCGCGCACATAGCGCAGCACGAAGGCATCGCGAGCCTCATCCAGGGGCACCCGCGGTGCCGTGTCCGCGGCCAGGTCCAGGTCCTCGACGCCGATGAGTTCCCCGGAAGCGAGGATGGCCGCGCGCCGCACGCGGGACACGAGCTCGCGGACGTTGCCCGGAAAGGGATGACCGCGCAGGGCCTCCGCCGCCTTCTGCGTGAAGCCCCGCGCACGCGCCCCCTCCTGCTTCAGGACATGGTGCGCGATGAGCAGCACGTCCTCACCGCGCTCCCGCAGCGCGGGCACCTCCAGGCGCACCTCGTCCAGCCGGAAGAGGAGGTCCTCCCGGAAGGCACCCCGAGCGACGAGCGCCTTCAACGGCTGATGCGTGGCGGCCACGACGCGCATGTCGACCCTGCGGGGACGATGCTCGCCCAGCCGCGTCACCTCGTGCTCCTGGACGACGCGCAGCAGGCGCGACTGGAGCGGCAGCGGCATGTCTCCAATCTCATCCAGGAACAGCGTGCCCCCATCCGCCGCCTCCACCAGCCCCGCGCGGTCGGAGGTCGCGCCGGAGAACGCCCCGCGAACGTGGCCGAACAGCTCCCGCTCGATGAGGGACTCCGGAAGCGCCGCGCAGTTGATGGCCACCAGCCGTCCGCGCCGGCCGCTCCGCCGGTGAAGCGCGCGGGCCACCTCCTCCTTCCCCGTGCCCGTCTCTCCCTGGATGAGCACATGCAGGGACGTGGGCCCCAGGCGTTCCACCTGCCGGTAGAGGTTCCGCATGACCGGGGACTCACCGATGAGCCCTTCGAACGTGGCCGCGGCGATGCGCTGCGTGAGGCTGTCCACCTGGGCGCGCAGCTCCGTCAGCTCCCGCGACGTGGCCAGCAGCAGCGCCGCGAGCGACGACAGCGCCATGGCCTCCTCCAGCTCGCGAGTCGAGAACGGAGGGCTGCCCAGGCGCCGTCCCAGGTACACCGCGCACAGGGGCGCGGAGCCCGCGCGAAGTGGCAGCACGAGCGCGGACGTCAACCGCAACGCCAGGACACTGGGAGCCCCCGCGAGCGCCGCATCCGCCGCGATGTCCGGCACCAGCACCGGAGCCCCCGAGCCCACGACTTGATCCACCAGACTGTCCACCACCACCGAAGCCGGCACGGAGCCGGTGGCCCCCAGCACCTGCCGCCGGTCCCCCTCCACCGACACGACGAACCCCACGTCCGCGGAGGCGACGTCCGCGATGCCCCGCAGCGCCGCCTCCAGCAGCTCCGACGCAGGGCGCTGCACGAGCAGCCGCGAAGCGAAGTCCGTCAGCACGCCCAGCAGGCGGGACGGCGTCGAGGAAGGCTCAACCCGGACCGGCGCCTCCGAAACCATCAGCGTGAGCGAAGCCCTGCCCACGCTGAAGGACTCCCCCGGCTCCAGCGGCGCCAGCTCCACCCGCTTGCCGCGAACCCGGACGTCACAGTCCGCGCTGGCGGCGGACACCGTCCACCCGCGCGCGTCACGGAACACCAGGGCGTGGCTGCCCTTCACCCCCGGTGCGGAGAGGACGACGTCGCACGCCGGCTCGGAGCCCACGGACACCACCGGCTTCTCCAGCGGGAAGGAACGGCTGTCCGGGAGGGTCAGGAAGAAGCGCACGGAGCGAAGGCCTCTCAGGAGGAACCACCATGGAGCGTCCGACGTCTTCCACCTCCATCCCATTCATGCCCTTGAAGGGCCACGCAAAGACTCCCTCCGAGGCATGTCCATCGCCCATGGGAGGGGGGCCAAAAGACCCCGCCCTCCCCCGTGGATCCTTGGACAACCGCACGCGTGGCATGCTGTCGCGGTCAGCGGGATGTGTCGCCTTGGCCACCCGCACTCGAGGTCCCATGTCCACGGCCATTCCTGTCCCGGCGGTTCCTCCGGTCCAAGTGGAGCTGCTCAGCGCACCCACGTTGAACTTCGCCATGGAGCAGAGCGGCGTTCCGCTCATCCGGGAGGCACTCATCCGGAATACAGGTGAGCGGGCACTGGGACCGACCACACTCGAGCTGCAGTTGCTGCCCGACCTGGGAGAGCCCCTTCAGCTCCCCGTGCCGCCACTGCCTCCGGGCGAGGAAGCCAACCTCGGGGTCATCGACCTGCGCCTGCCCGCCGGGCGTCTGCGCTCGGTCGTGGAGGCGGAGCGGGCCCAACTGCGATGGGCGCTTCGTGAGGACGCCACGCTCCTTCGCGAGGGAGCCCTGGATGTCGAAGTCCTCCCCTACAACCATTGGCCCGGAACGCGCGCCCCGCTGGGCCTGCTCGCCACCTTCGTCACGCCCAACCATCCCGTCATCCCCGAACTGCTCAAGGATGTGCGGAACCTGCTGGAGCAGGCCCTGGGCGACGGCGGCCTGAGCGGCTACCAGAAGCGCAATCCCAGCCATGCTCGGGCCATGGCCGCCGCGCTCTACGAAGCCGTGCAGGCCTTGAAACTCGGGTACGTGGAGCTCCCCGCCAGCTTCGAGTCTCATGGACAGAAGGTGCGGCTACCGGATCAGCTCCTCCAGGAACGCATGGGGTGCTGTCTGGACCTCACCCTCCTCTTCGCCTCCGCGTTGGAGGCCATGGGCCTCCACCCCCTGCTCCTGCTCGTCCAGGGCCATGCGTTCCCCGCGGTGTGGCTGATCGACGAACGCTTCCCGGAAGGGCTCGTGGAGGACGCGGCCCGGCTGCGCAACCTCGTCGCACTGGGGCACCTGCTCCCCTTCGACTCCTCCACGGCGGTGGGCGCCGGGCGTCCCCCCTTCGAGCGGGCCATCAGCGAAGGGCTCAAGCACCTTTCGGAGGACAGCCGCTTCGTGGCCGCGCTCGACGTGAGCGTCCTCCGGTTCGATCGCTACCGCCCGCTTCCCCTTCGCGCCGTGGAGGCCCCACCCGCTGAGCAGGTGTCGAGCGAGCCGGCGCACGCGCGCATCCGGACGATCCTCGAAAGCGCCGCGGCGGCGCCTCCACCCGTCGAACCGAAACCCCCGAGCGCCCAGGTCCTCACGCGCTTCAGCCGCTGGAAGGAGAAGCTGCTCGACCTGACGCTGCGCAACAAGCTGCTCAACTTCCGGCTCGACACGCGGAGCGCCCTGGAGCTCCACATGCCGGACCTCGGCGCGTTCGAGGACAGCCTGGCGGGAGGCGAGGCCTTCGAGATCATCCCCGCCCCGGACATGGACTCGCTCGATGCCCGTGAAGCGAAGCTCCTGAAGGCCCGGGGCACCGGGGAGGAGGTCGCCACCCGCCGTCGCGGCGACCTGGACAAGGGACTGATCCACTCCCCGCTCCGTGAAGCCGAGCTCTGGTCCCGCGCCAGGTACCTGGAGCGCACGGCACGCACGGACCTGGAGGAAGGCGGCGCCCAGACGCTCTACATCGCCATCGGACTCTTGCGGTGGTTCGACCCGGGCGATCCCTCGACGGCGCGGCTCGCCCCGCTGCTGCTCTACCCCGTCGCCTTCCGCCTGGACCGCGCCCGTGAGCGACTGCGCATCGAGCGCCTCCCCGAGGAGCCCCTGGGCAACGTCACCCTGGTGGAGAAGCTCAAGCGCGAGTTCGGCCTCGACGTCAGTGCCTTGACTTCGCTCGAGCCCGACGAGAAGGGGGTGGACGTTCCCGCCATCCTCCGCGCCGTCCGCACCTCCATCCAGAAGCAGGCCGGCTGGGAGGTGCTGGAAGAGGCCCACGTGGGGCTCTTCACCTTCACCAAGTTCCTGATGTGGAAGGACCTGGAGGACAACGAAGAAGTCCTTCTCTCCAACCCGCTGGTCCGCCACATCGCCGCCGCCAGCACCTCCGCGCCACCCGCGAGCGGCACGGAGTTCCAACCGGAGCAACTGGACGCCGACGTCCCGGCCGGGGAGTTGCCCTGCGTCGTCAACGCGGACTCCACGCAGCTCGCCACCATCGCCTCCGCGCTCTCTGGACGCTCGTTCGTCATCCAGGGACCTCCGGGGACTGGCAAGTCACAGACCATCACCAACTTGATCGCCGCCGCGATTGCCCGGGGCAAGAGCGTGCTCTTCGTGTCGGAGAAGATGGCGGCGCTGGACGTCGTGTACCGGCGGCTCCGGGACGTGGGGCTCGAGGACTTCTGCCTGGAGCTTCACAGCCACAAGAGCAACAAGAAGGAAGTGCTCGCGTCCTTCGGCCGGGCCTGGGAGCGGACCCGGCAAACGCCCGTCCCACCCTGGAAGGCGCGTTCAGACGAACTCACCTCCCAGCGGGAGGCGCTCAACGCCTACGTCCGGGCACTCCATCGGCCCTGGCCCCTGGGGCTCAGCTTCTATGGCGCGACCGGCCGGCTCCTGTCCCTGGGGGATGCCCCGGACGTGCACCTGAGCCTTCCTTCCCCTGGAGACCTCACGGAAGCGCGCTTCCGCGAAGCCAGTCATGAAGTGGAAGGACTCGCCAGCACGCTTCGCGCCTTGAGGGCCCTGGGGCCGCATCCGTGGCAGTCGGTTCGCGGTGTCACGTGGACCCATGCCTTCGAGCAGCAGCTCCGAGACTCCCTGACCGAGACCCGCGCCGCGCTCGACGGCGTGGAGCAGACGGCCACGGCGCTCGCGGCCTCCACCGGCATCGACGTCCCCGGCTCGACGCAGGGTCTGCAGCCCCTGGTCGAGTTGGGAGAGGTCCTGGCCAGTGGACCGGTGCCCTCCGTCGCGCTGCTGGATGACGCGTGGCCCGAGGTTTCGCGAAAGCTCCAGGAGCAGTCGCTCGCCCTGCGCGAGCAGACCTCTCGCGAAACCCAGCTGGCCTCGCGCTGGGGGACGGGGCTCCTCACCCTGGACCTGGCGGCCCTTCACGCCCGGTTCCAGAAGTGGGCCGGGGCGTTCTTCCTCTTCGCCTTCTTCTTCCTGCGCGGCGCACGGAAGCAGCTCGCGTCGCTTGCCTCCAAGGGACTGCCCTCCAACCGCGACATCGAGAAGGACCTCGCCACCGCGCGACAGGTGCTGGAGTGGAGACCGAAGCTCTCCGACCAGGCCAACGCGCTCGCGACGACGCTGCGGGGCGTGCCTTCGCGGGACCTGACACACGCCGAAGCGCTGGAGGGTCTCTCCATCCGCGCGTTGAGGGTTCGCGACCTTCGAGGAGTCCTGGGCGTCGCCCGGGTCCAGGTCCCCACGGACGCGGCCTCCCGCGAGCTGCTGGCGACCCAGACCCAGGCGCTGCGAAGTGCCCTGGAGCGCCTCACGCGTGCCGAGAAGGCACTGAGCGCCCTGGTGAAGACCCGCTCCTGGGAGAGCGCGACCACACCTCACCACCGCGCCTCCTTGCGCCGGCAGCTGGACGCCTGGCAGTCAGGACTCCGCTCCCTGAGGACGTGGTGCCTCCACCAGGCCCAGGCCGACAAGGTCCGCGCGCTGGGTTACGGACCGTTCGTGGACGCGGTGGAAGCCCAGGGCCTCACGGAAGAGCAGTTGGGCACGGCCTTCGAGCGCGCGGTCCTCACCGCGTGGACCCATGCCCTGAGGGACAGGGAGCCCGCGCTGCGTGACTTCGAGGCCCGTGCCCACTCCACCCGGGTGGAGCGCTTCCGTCAGCTCGACGGCGAGCACGTGGTCCTCTCCCGCCAGCAGGTGATCTCCACGCTGGAGCAGAAGTTGCCGTCCGGCGTCGCCTTCGCCGCGGAGAGCTCGGAGCCCGGCATCCTCTCGCGGGAGCTGCGCAAGAAGCGGGGACACATGCCGCTGCGCAAGCTGCTGACCTCCATTCCCAGCCTGTCCCGGCGGCTCAAGCCCTGCTTCCTCATGAGCCCGCTCTCCGTCGCCCAGTACCTGCCCGCGGAGGGCCGTCGCTTCGACCTGCTCGTCTTCGACGAGGCCTCGCAGATTGGCACCCACGACGCCATCGGCGCGATGGCCCGCGCGGACCAGGCCCTCATCGTCGGCGACTCCAAGCAGCTTCCGCCCACCACCTTCTTCACCCGGGGCGAGGACCCGGAGGCGATCCCGGACGAGAACGACGTCATCGAACTGGAGAGCATCCTGGAGGAGGCCCTGGCGAAGCAGTTCCCCCAGCAGATGCTGGGCTGGCACTACCGCAGCCGGCACGACAGCCTCATCGACTTCAGCAACCGGCAGTACTACGCGGGCCGCCTGCATGTGTTCCCCGCCGCGCGTGCTCGCGTGGAAGACCTGGGCGTCAAGTGGCGCCACGTTCCGGATGGGGTCTATCAGTCCAAGCTGAGCGGGAAGTCCGCCGCCATCAATCCCCGCGAAGCGGAGGTGCTGGTCGCGGATCTGGTGAAGGCCTTGCGCCGCCACGCACCGCACGAGCGGACGTTCGGCGTCGTCACCTTCAGCGCCGTCCAGCAGCAGGTCATCCTCGAGCTGCTCGAAGCCGAGCGGGCGCGCTTCCCGGAGGTCGAGGCGCATTTCGCCTCGTCCGAGCCCGTCTTCGTGAAGAACCTGGAGAACGTCCAGGGCGACGAGCGGGACGAGATCTTCTTCAGCATCTGCTACGCGAAGGACGCCGCGGGGAAGCTGCGCATGAGCTTCGGTCCGCTGAACCGCGCGGGCGGTGAGCGGCGCCTGAACGTCGCCGTGACCCGCGCGCGGTGCGCCCTGCGGGTCTACTCCACGCTGACGCATGATCAGATCGACCTCTCGCGGACCGCCTCGGTGGGCGTGCGCCATCTGCGGGACTTCCTCCGCCGGGCCGCTGAAGCGGACGCCCTCGCGGCAGCCGCGGCCGAGCGCGAGCCGACGGACGCGCTGGAGCAGCAGGTCGCGCAAGCACTGCGCGAAGCCGGATGCACGGTGCACACCGACGTGGGGAGCGGCGGCTACCGGGTGGGCCTGGCGGTCGTCCACCCCGAGCGCCCCGGCGAATACATCCTGGGCGTGGAGTGCGACGGCCCCCGCTACAACTCCGCGGCGAACGCACGGGACCGCGAGCGGCTGCGTTCCGAGGTGTTGCAGGGCCTGGGCTGGCGGCTGCACCGCGTCTGGTCCCTGGGATGGGAGCAGGACCGGCCGGGGCAGCTGGAGGCCTTGAAGGCAGCGGTCCAACGCGCACTGGAGGATGCGAAGCAGCCACGGCCCGCGCCCGCTCCGCCCCCGCTCGCCGCGGAACCGCCCCCGGTCCAGCCAGCCCACACCAGCGCCCCGGCCACGCCCCAGCCCGTGGTCGCCGGTCCCAGCGCGTCCGCCCAGGCCTACGTCCCGGCGACCCTGCGCGCCATGAAGGAGGGAGCGGACCTCTTCGCCACCGCGTCGGACGCGTCCCTGCGGGAGCACCTCCAGTCCGTCATCGATCAGGAGGCACCGCTCCACGAGGACCTGCTGGCCAGGCGCGTCCTGGATGCCTGGGGTCTGACCAAGCTGACGCCCCGCGTGCGCAAGAGGCTGGAGGAACAGCTCCAGGCGCTCGCGAAGCGCGGGACCGTGACGATCCAGGAGGAGTTCCTCTGGTCCACCAGCCGGGGGCCGGCGCGGTACTCAGGCTTTCGTGGCGCGCATCCCGAACGCGAGGCCGCACACCTTCCCCCGGAGGAGGTGGCCAACGCCGCGGCGGCCGTGCTCACCCAGGCCCTGTCGCTGGAACGCGAAGACCTGCTCCGCGAAACAGCCCGCTGCTTTGGCATCCAGCGGCTGACCCGGGCGGTCATCCCGGTCCTGGAAGCCGGACTGACGCTGCTCCTTCAGCGAGGGCACTGCCAGGCCGAAGGAGAGCGGATGGTGTGGAAGCAATGACTCCCGCGGGACTGCGGCCTCACTCCTTCGTGAGGTCGTAGACCTCCTGGATGCTGTGCAGCGTCTGGACGAAGTCCAGCTTCAGGTCCTGGAGGATGCCGTTGCGCAGGTCGAACACCCACGAGTGCACGATGGGGAAGCCCCGCGCCAGGTAGGACTTCTGCACGGCGGCCGTCTTGATGATGTTGATGCTCTGCTCCAGGACGTTGAGCTCCACCAGCCGCTCGTAGCGCTTCGTCTCGTCCGCGATGCCGTCCAGCTCCTGCTTGTGGAACCGGTACACGTCGCGGATGTTGCGCAGCCAGGGGTTGAGGATGCCCAGGTCCTTGGGCTGCATCGCCGCGCGCACGCCGCCGCAGCCGTAGTGGCCGCAGACGATGATGTGCTTCACGTCCAGCTGCCGGACGGCGTAGTTGATGACCGACATCACGTTCAGGTCGACGTTGTTGACCAGGTTCGCGACGTTGCGGTGCACGAACACGTCACCCGGCGCCAGCCCCATGATCTGGTTGGCGGGCACGCGGCTGTCCGAACAGCCGATGTAGAGGAAGTCCGGCTGCTGCGACACCGACAGCTTGGTGAAGTAGTCCGGATCCGAGCGGAGCTGTTCCTCCGCCCAGAGCTTGTTGTTCTCGAAGATCTTGTCGTAGGGCGTCACGGCCAGGACGGTCGCACGAGCAGGCCCCACCGTCGAGCGGTCACTTCCTCCAGTGTTCACGCGCGGCCACGAAGCATCCAGTCCCAGTACAGGCGCGGCAGTCCGTACTTCTTGAGCAGCCACAGGTCGCGGCGCTCCACGAAGGTGTTGATGAACGGAAGGCTCGGCGCGGGCCGGCCCTCGTAATCGAACTCGGCGAGCAGCATCCGCCCATAGCCCGTCACCAGCGGACAGGACGCATAGCCGTCGTACCGCGCGGTGGGCTCCCGCCCCTCCATCACGGCCACCAGGTTCTCCACGAGCACCGGCGCCTCCGCCCGGACGGCGGCGCCCGTGCGCGACGTGGGCAGGTCGCTCGCGTCTCCAATGGCGAAGACGTTCGGATGGTCGGGGTGCTGGAGCGTGTGCTTGTGCGCCTTGACCCAGCCCGCGTTCGGGCCGTCCGGATGCGCCAGCGCGCTGCGCTTGATGAAGTCCGGCGCGCTCTGCGGAGGCGTGACGTGCAGCAGGTCATACCCCACCGTCACCACCTCCCGGCGTCCGTCGCGCGTCACCGCGAAGAGCGCCTCACGGGTGTGCGCGCGCACCTCCACCAGGTCGTGGCCGAAGTGCGTCTCGATGCCGTAGCGCTCCACGACGCCCTCCAGCACGCGCGCGAAGGGCTGCACCGCGAAGAGCACCTTGCCCCCCGAGCCGAACACGACCCGCGACTTCTCCGCGAGCCCGCTCCGGCGCAGATGGTCCGCCACCAGGTACATGACCTTCTGCGGCGCCCCTGCGCACTTCACCGGCGTGGCCGGATGGGTGAACAGCGCAGTGCCGCCCTGGAACGCCCGCACCATCTCCCACGTCTTCGGCGCCAGCCGGAAGTCGTAGTTGCTGGACACGAACGGCGTCTTCAGCGCCTCGCGCAGGCCGCGCACCCGATCCCAGTCCAGCTGGATTCCCGGAGCGACCACCAGGAAGTCATAGGTCAGCCGCGCGCCTCCGCGCGTGAGCACCTGCTGACGGACGGGGTCCACCTCCTCCGCCCGGTCCTGGATCCACCGCGTCCCCTCCGGGATGTAGTCCGCCTCCGGCCGCACGGTGCTCGCGATGTCCGCGGCGCCGGCGCCCACCAGCGTCCACAGCGGCTGGTAGAAGTGCTGCGCCGAGGGCTCGAGCACGGCGACACCCTGCACGCCCTTGCGCCGCAGCCGCGCCGCGACCGTGATGCCCGCGGTGCCGCCGCCGATGATCAGCACCCGATGGTGCTCGGAGACGGACGAAGGCTTGCGGGATGGGGACGCCTCGAGGCGCGCGGACAAGTGAGCGGTCATGAGAGCACGCCGCGAGCCTGCCCACGACAACCCCACCGCGCCAGCTGCCCTGCGAGGCGAGTGCGCGTTGGCGAGACCACATCAAATATCGAAGGACGTCCCTTTCTCGGAGCCCGCGTTCCAGCGGACACTCCGTGCGATGCGCTGAATCCCCCGCTCCGCCGGCGGCCCCCGTGCAACGGAGATTCCGACATGCTCTTCCGCCAGCTCTTCGACTCCGAGTCCTCGACCTACACGTACCTCATCGGTGACGAGGCCACGCGCCAGGCCGCGCTCATCGATCCGGTGCTGGAGCAGGTGGACCGCGACCTGCGGCTCGTCAGCGAGCTGGGGCTCGTCCTCTCCCACGTCTTCGACACCCACGTGCACGCGGACCACGTCACCGCGTCCGGCACGCTGCGGGAGCGCACGCAGTGCCAGGTGGTGGCCGGGACAGGCGGGGCCCGGTGCGCCGACATCCAGGTGCGGCACGGAGATACGGTGCACGTCGGACAGTGCACCTTCCAGGTGCTCGCCACGCCGGGCCACACGGACGACAGCGTGAGCTACCTGCTGGGCGACCGCGTGTTCACCGGGGACGCCCTGATGGTGCGGGGCAACGGCCGCACCGACTTCCAGAACGGGAGCGCGAGCCAGCTCTACGACTCCATCACCCGCGTCCTCTTCCAGCTCCCGGACGCGACGCTCGTCTACCCCGCGCACGACTACCACGGGAACACGGTGACGAGCATCGGCGAGGAGAAGCGCCACAACCCGCGGGTCGCGGGCAGGAGCCGCGAGGAGTTCATCGAGGTGATGAACAACCTCCACCTGCCCCACCCCAAGAAGATCGACCTGGCCGTCCCGGCCAACCGCGCCTGCGGACGGACTCAGGGTCCGGCGCCAGAAGCCTGACCTCAGGCCGGCTTCGCCAGCGCCGCGTCAATGGCCTGGACCAGGCGCGGATCCTCCGCCGTCACATCCGGGGCGAAGCGGCCCACGACGCGGCCATCCCGGCCGATGAGGAACTTCTCGAAGTTCCACTGCACCTCCGGCTTCGGGTTGGCTTTGATGCCGTAGCCCTTGAGGTTCGCGCGCATGGGCCCGTCGCCCGTGGCATCCGGGATGGCGCCCGTCAGCGCGTGGTAGAGCGGGTGCTTGTCCTTCCCCACCACGGAGATCTTCGAGTACAGCGGGAAGGTCACGTCGTACTTCAAGGTGCAGAACTGCTGGATCTCCGCCTCGCTGCCCGGCTCCTGCCCATTGAAGTTGTTCGCGGGGAAGCCCAGCACCTCCAGGCCCTGTCCCTGGCGGCTCGCGTAGAGCTTCTGCAGGCTTTCGTACTGGGGCGTCAGGCCACACTTGGAGGCGACGTTCACCACCAGCAGGACCTTGCCCTTGTGCTGACCGAGCGTCCGGGGAGCGCCGTCGATGCCTTTGAGGGGGATGTCGTAGAGGTTCTGGCTCATGTTCACTCCTTCTGAGGGGGCGGCCACTCTAGCCCAGGCCCGCCAGGGGGTGGCCCCGGGCAGGTCCGGCAAAGTGCCAGCCCCGGTGTGGTGATTTGCGGCGGTCGCGGCGCGATGCAAGGCGCCGGCCCCTGGAGGGAACGGCTGGCCCGAGCCTTGCGTTGTGTGGACTCCCTCGCACTCCATGCACCGCCTCCTCGCCCCCCTCGTCCTCCTGCTCGTTGCCCTGGCCAGCGTGGCGGGCGGAGCCGTGTGGTTCATCCAGCGCGACCGGCAGGCGCTCGTGGAGCAGTTCGGGCGCGACCGGCAGGCCCAGTTGGAGGAGGCCGCCAGTGGCGTCGCCCGGTCGCTGGAGGACCTGGGGGACAACCTGCGCTTCGCGAGCGAGCTGCTCGCCCAGCCCGGCTCCGCCGGAGACCATCACAACGAGCTGCGTGCCCTGTTGGAGTCCGTGGGCCAGTACCGGGCCATCGCCGTGCTGGGCCCGGATGGCGAGGAGCGGCTCTTCCTGGTCGACCACAAGTCGCGCCACCTGCCGAGGGAGGCCGTCCACCCCCCGGCGATCGAGGACACCGCGCGGCAGGCGCTCACGGCCCCGGTGGGGCACGTCATCCCCTCGCCCCCCATCGAAGGTGCGTCCTCTGGGTGGATGCGCGTCTTCGCCATCCGCATCGACTCCGACACGCCCGGGGGCGGAGGCGTCGTCGCCATCCTCGTGGACACCGAACCCATCTTCGCGCCGCTGCGCATGGTGACGGTGGAGGAGAACACGCGGCTGCTCCTCCTGGGCGCCCACGGCACGCCCGCGCCCATGAGCGACCCGGCGCTCGCGTCCTGGCACCGGCGGCTGGGGGAAACCGAGGGGAAGCTCGTGCCGGGCCTGCGCACCCTGGTGGCGCGGATGCGCGCGGGCGCGTCCGGGTCACTGCGGATCAACGAGGCGGAGGCCTCGCGCCTGGGCCTGGGGTCCGCGGACGCGGTGGCCACGTTCCGTCCCCTGCGCATGCGAGGCGAGGCCTCCTGGTCCGTGGCCACGCTCTCCTCCACCAGCGCCCTGCGCGCCCACGAGCGCACCCTGGTGCTGCGCCTGTCATTGGCCGCGCTCCTCGTGGCGGTGTTCCTGGTCGCGTTCGGGACCTACGTGGTGCTCGCCAACCGCCGGGAGGTGGCGCTCCAGGAGAGCCTTCGCCACGCCGCGAAGTTCGCGCACCTGCACGAGAAGACACAGAAGATCCTCGACCACATCCCCACGGGCATCCTGGCCCTGGACCGCGAAGGCCGCATCAGCGCCGTGAACCAGGCCTTGCGCGCGCGCCTGCCGGCCACCGCCGTGGGGAGCACCCTCCCGGAGGCCTTCCCCACCGCGCCCATGGCCGCGGTGCAGCGGCTGACGGCGATGGTGCTGGCCGCGCGGGACAAGGGCGCCGTGCACAGCCTGCACGGCGAACCGCTCAGCCTCTTCAACGACAAGGACCAGTTCAACGTCCACGCCGTCCCGCTGGAGCACGGCGACGGAGAGGCGAGCACGCTGCTGGTGCTGGAGGACCTGAGCAACGTGCGCATGCTGGAGGACCAACTCCTGCGCGCGGAGAAGCTGGCCACGGTGGGCGTGCTCGCCGCGGGCGTGGCCCATGAAATCGGCACGCCGCTGGGCATCATCCGGGGCCACGCCGAATACATGCTCCAGAAGGTGGGCGGCGTGGAGCACCCGCAGGGCCGGGGCCTCAACGCCATCGTCACGCAGATCGACCGGGTGAGCCGCATCATCCGCCAGCTCCTGGACCTGTCGCGCCTGCAGCCCGCGCGAGCCGGCGTCGTCCCCCTGGCGCCGCTCGTGCGGGGCCTCCAGGAGCTGCTCGACGTGGAGGCCGAAAGGCGGCACGTCCACTTCGAGCTGGACGTGCCCGAGCGGCTGCCCAGCCTCGCGGCGGACGCGGATCAACTCCAGCAGGTGCTCCTCAACCTCGCC
Organism: Corallococcus sp. AB030; assembly: GCF_003668965.1. NCBI lineage: Bacteria > Pseudomonadati > Myxococcota > Myxococcia > Myxococcales > Myxococcaceae > Corallococcus > Corallococcus sp. AB030. The sequence goes on along the minus strand of NZ_RAWQ01000040.1, from coordinate 19,368 downwards.
CTCAACGCCTGTGACGCTTGCAGCCCCGGAGGCCACGTGCGGCTGAGCGCCACGACGTGCATGGCGGGAGACACCCCGGCGGTGGAGATCCGCGTCCAGGACGATGGCCGGGGCATCGCGCCGGAGCACCTGCACCAGGTGTTCGACCCCTTCTTCACCACCAAGAAGCGGGGCCAGGGCACGGGCCTGGGCCTCAGCGTGGTGGCGCAGATCGTCCGCAACCACGGTGGCCAGGTGGGGGTCGAAAGCGAGCCCGGCCGGGGCACCGTCTTCACGCTGCGGTGGCCGGTGGCCGCCGCGCCCGGCTGGGAGGAACGGCATGCCGTCTAGTGCGCGCATCCTCGTGGTGGATGACCACGAGGAGATGGGACAGATGTTGAAGGAGCCCCTCACGGACGCGGGCTACCGCGTGGACCTGTCCACGGGGGGCGCGGACGCCATCGCCCAGCTGAGGGCCCGCGTCTACGACGTCGTCCTGTGCGACCTGCGCATGGAAGAGGTGGACGGACTGGACGTGCTCGCGGCGGCGCGCCGGCACGACCCGGAGCTCCCGGTGCTCCTGATGACGGCCTTCGGCGCGGTGGAGAGCGCCGTGGAGGCGATGAAGCGCGGCGCCTACCACTACCTCACCAAGCCCTTCCGCCTGGACGAGGTGCTGCTCCACGTCGGGCGCGCGCTGGAGTCCCGGCGCCTGAGGACCGAGCACCGCGACCTCAAGCGCCAGGTGGCCCAGCGCGGCGGCCTGGGCTCGCTCCTGGGACACAGCGTGCCCATGCGGACGCTCTACGAGCTCATCGACCGCGTGGCGGCCTCGGAGGCGCCGGTGCTCATCCGGGGCGAGAGCGGCAGCGGCAAGGAGCTGGTCGCCAGGGCGCTCCACTCCGAAGGGCCCCGGAGCCAGGCGCCCTTCGTGGCGGTCAACTGCACCGCCCTGCCCCACGCCCTGCTGGAGAGCGAGCTGTTCGGCCACATCAAGGGCGCCTTCAGCGGCGCCACCACCACGCGCCGGGGCCTCTTCGTGGAGGCGGACGGAGGCACGCTCTTCCTCGACGAAATCGGGGACATGCCCCCGGAGCTCCAGGCGAAGCTGCTGCGCGTCCTCCAGGACGGCGAGGTGCGCGCAGTGGGCGCGGATGGCTCGCGCCGCGTGGACGTGCGCATCCTGGCCGCCACGCATCAGGACCTGGACGCGCGGGTGAAGGAAGGCCGCTTCCGGGCGGACCTCTACTACCGGCTCAACGTCGTCTCACTCCGGGTGCCGCCGCTGCGCGAGCGCACGGAGGACATCCCGAACCTCGCGGAGCACTTCGTGGCGCAGGCCCGCGCCCGCAATCCGCGCTCCTCCGTCACCGCCCTGGCCCCGGAGGTCGTGGCCACGCTCGCGCGCATGCCCTGGCCCGGAAACGTGCGGGAGATGGAGAACCTGGTGGAGCGCCTGGTCGTCCTGGGAGCGCAGCCCACCGTGGACCTGGCCCAGCTGCGCCTGCACACCTCGGAGGCCGCGCCGGAGGTCCACCCCCTGGCCTCGGCCCACGGACAGGTGGTGCCGCTGAGACAGCTGGAGGGTGAATACATCGCGTGGGTGGTTGCCCGCTGTGGAGGCAACAAGACGCGCGCCGCGGAGCTGTTGGGGATTGATGTCTCCACCATCCACCGCAGGGAGAAGACCGACAGCGGCGTTTCGCAACGCTAGAACGACGCGCTTTGCGAGTCATCGCGCCACCGCGCGCGAGACTCCAGACGGAAGGACCGCGGCACAGCCCTTGCTCATGTATCAGGGCATGAACCGAACCCACCTGGTCCTCCTGCTGTCAGTGATTGGCCTCACCGGTTGCGCGAGGCGCGCGGCCAACACGAGCACCGCCGACGCGGCGACGCACCCGCCGGCCCCCACCGCCAGCGACCGTGGCAACGCGGCGCGGCCCACGCCCGACGACGCGGAGCAGGCGCTCGCGGCGCTCAACGCCTCGCCCATCTACTTCCCGCTCGACTCCTCCATGCTCCCGTCGGAGGCCACCGACGAGCTGTCGCGCATCGCCCAGGCCCTGCGTCAGCGAGGCCTCGCGAAGGTGACGGTGGCGGGTCACACCTGCGAGCTGGGCACGACGGAATACAACATCGCGCTGGGCCAGCGCCGCGCCGCCAGCGTGCGCGCCTACTTGGTGAACCTGGGCGTCGAGCCCGGGCGCATCTCCGTCATCTCCTACGGAGAAGAGCGGCCCGCGGACGCGAACGCCCCGGAGAAGAACCGCCGCGCGGAGTTCTCCTTCCGCCTGGCCGAACAGGCCCGCGCCGGCGATCTGTAAGCCTTTTTCGAACCCTCACCGCGACCCCACTCACATGAGCTCCAGCGAAAACGCCCCCCTCCCGCCGTCTGTCATCCGTACCCTGCGCTGGCCCCTGGGCATCGCCGCCGTCGTGGCGCTCCTGGGCGGTTCGAGCTACTTCTTCCTGCGCACGTCGGAGCCGCCTCCCGCCCCCACGCCGACAATCGCCGAGCCCACGCCTCCGGCACCGCCTCCGCCCCCGGCGGTGCAGCTCTCCGGCACCGACGCTCGCGTGAGGGAGCTGTTGAAGGGACTCTCCAGCGACGCGGACTATGCGCGCTGGCTGTCCTCCGAGGACCTGGCCCGCCGCTTCGCCGCGTCCGTGAACCTTGTCGCCGAAGGCCAGAGCCCGCGCATGCCGCTGTCCTTCATGGCGCCCGCCGGGACCTTCCGCGTGACAAAGCGTCATGGCCACACGGTGACGGCGCCGGAAAGCCATACCCGTTACGACGGCGTGGCCCGCGTCATCACCTCGCTGGACGCGAAGAAGGCGGGACAGGTGTATCAGGAGCTCAAGCCGCTGCTGGACGCCGCCCACGCGGAGCTGGCCCCGCCGGGCCGGAGCCTGGATGCGACCCTGTCGCAGGCCATCGGGCGTCTCACCCGGGTCTCCGTCCCCAAGACGCCTCCGGAGCTCACGACGAAGGGCGCGCTCTACGTCTACGCGGATCCGAACCTGGAAGCGCTGGGTGCGGCGGAGAAGCACCTGCTGCGCATGGGACCGGAGAACATGCGCAAGGTGCAGGCGAAGCTCACCGAACTGGCGGCCGCCCTGGGCCTGCCGTCGCAAGAGCAGGCCCGCAGGCCGTAGCCGTCGCCGGACAAAGGCGAAGGCGGCCTGGCCAGGACGGAAACGGATGAACGGCTGCATGCCCGCGTCAGCGAGGCGGGTGACCTGCCTTCGCACGGCCTGGTTGCTTCGCCGACTGGCAGGAGACGCACCCACGGCACAGCTTTTGGATTGCCATGGACGTCCCCGCCTCGCTGCTCGACTTCTCGCTGGTCCAGGGAACATCACTCGACCGGCGGCACCGCTTCCCCCGTCTCGACCGGGTCTCGATGCCCGTGCGCGTCGCCAGCCTGATGCTGGTGAGCTGGCTGCCGCTCCTCGTCCTGTCTCTCCTGGAGGGCGGGCCGCTGGCACACGCCTTCCTGCGCAACGTGGCGACCCATGTCGAGTTCCTGGTGTCCCTGCCGCTGCTCATCGCGGCCGATGGATACATCGACAGGCGCCTCGCGGCGGCCGTGCGCCATTTCGTCATCGCGGAGCTGATTGATGCGAAGCACCTGCCCCGCTACGAGGCCATTGCTCGCGACGCGGCGCGGGGGCGGCGAAGCGGCGTCATCGAGGCCGGGTTGCTGGTCGTCTCCTTCGCCCCGTCCTTCTTGCACGTGCCCTACCTGCCGAACCGTCCGGACTGGCTCCATGCGGAGCCCGGGGGCCCGCTCACCCCGGCCGGGTGGTGGTACCTCGCGGTGAGCATGCCGATCATCCGGTTCGTGCTCCTTCGCTGGCTGTGGCGGGGGATCCTGTGGGCGATCTTCCTGTTCAAGGTCTCCAGGCTGCCGCTCTCGCTCGTGCCCACCCATCCGGACTCGGCGGGCGGAATGGGCTTCCTGGGCACCTGCCAGGCAAGCTTCTCGGTCATCGTCCTCGCGTTGTCCGCCACGCTCACCGCGCAGCGTCTGGCGCACGCCTCCACCGCGAACTTCACCGGCTACGCCATTCACCTGGCCGCCTTCTCGATCATCTGCCTTACCGTCGTCTTCTCGCCGCTGATGTTCTTCTTCCGTCAGCTCCTGCTGGCGAAGCGAAGGGGGGACCATGCCTACTCGGGCGTGGCGGCCTGGCACTCGCGGCGTTTCGAGCAGCGGTGGTTCCACCGCGAGCTACCGGAGGGGCTGAACCCGCTGGGCGCGCCCGAGTTCTCCTCACAAACAGACCTGAATACGTCCTTCACCACGGCGCGCGGCATGCGCTGGTTCCCGGTGGACATCCGCGCCGCGCTGGCCGTCGTCGCCGCGGCCATGGCCCCCATGGTGCCCCTGCTCCTCGCCGACCGGCGCTTCATCGAGGTGATGCTGGAGCTCGGTAAGAGCATTCTCTGACGCCGCGACGCACCGTCGTCAGAGCAGGATGTCGGTGCCCACCGAGAGGGTCGGCCCCGTCTGCCCAGCGGTATAGAAGCCGAAGCTGGACCCGGTGGGGCTGCGCTGGACGTAGATGAAGTGCAGGTTCAACCGCCAACTGCGCGCGGCCATGGGAAACACGCTGACGCCGCCCGACAGCTCCCAGGGCCTGCGGTCGAACTCATCGAACACCAGCGAGCCGGAGGAGTACACGCCCACGTATTTCGGGACGACCATGTACATGGCCTGGGCGAAGAAGCCCTGGTCGAAGATGGAGTCCTGCGGCAATGGCCCGGTGGCCAGGAAGTTCGAGAGCCGCCGGAAGAAGTACTCCCCCTGGAACGTGAAGCCCCGGTACTTCGCCCCGACGTCGAAAGCCAGCACCTGGTAGTTGAGCTTCTGGACCGTCACGCCATCCGCGAGCGCGCCCTCCTCGAAAGCCAGCAGCCCATCGGAGAGGCGGATCTGCGTCTCGTTGGGAGGTGAGCCCAGCTGGTTCGCCCGGTCCTCCCGCGCATGCGCGGCGGAGATTCCGAAGCGCGTCGCCACCCGCGGGTGCTCCTCGAAGTCCGCCAGGCCCCCCCGCAGGCCATACTCGCCGGTGGTGGGCATCCACGAAATGGAAGCGCTGTAGGCCAGGTCGCGCGAGTCATTGGTGGCGGTGATGCCCAGCTGGCTCAGGTTCGTGTTCAAGGAGACCGTGTAGAAGAACCGTGAGAGGGGCTCGCCCTTCAGCCACACCGCGGAGGAGAACCCGCCGCGAAAGAACTCCTCGCCCATCTGCCGGTCGCTGGAAGCCCAGAACGGATGGGAGCCCTGCATCGAACGCGAGGTGAGCGTGGGGCCGATTCCGGCGCCCAGCGTGAGGGCCTTGTTGAACTTGAACTGCAGGTTGCCGAAGGCCAGCGTCTGCTGCGTGGTGGGCAGCGACCAGACGGTCACCGTGTAGCTCAGGCGCGGATGCAGCGCGAAGCCCGAGAACCAGATCATCGTGCGGTGCCAGTTGATGTCGTTGCGGGTCTTGACCTCGTGCTCGCGTCCCAGATGGTCGATGAAGATCTGATTCCCCGGGAGTTGATTCACATAGCGCACCAACCCATAGAGGCTGATGTTCAGGCTGCCCCAGTCGGTCTTCAGCAGTTGAAAGCCCCGGGCCGGCGTGAACTCGCCAGCGACGGTGTTCTCCGCGGGCTCCAGGTCCTGGTCATCCACGGGGGTCGTGTCCGCCGGAGGAGTGACCGCGGCATCATCCTGGGCCATGGCGCGCAAGGGAAGAAGCGCCAGCGCACCGGCGAGCAGCGCCAGCAGGGTCGCGAGACAGCGTCGACGGAAGTGCGGGGACATGGCGCGCTCAGGGAGAAGCAGCGGGGGGTCGTTGAGAGCGCTCCCACGCGCGGACCTTGAGCCGGGCCGCGTCGAAGAGCCGCGCGAAGTTTCCTTGGAGCAGCTTCGCGCGGGCCTCCGGGGTCAGCAGCTCCAGCATGGGCGCATACTGCGTGTAGACGCGCAGATACTTGGACTGGGTCTCGGGCGAGACCTCATCGGTGCCGAAGAGGAAGCGCTCCGGATACCGGTTGATCGTCTCCGCCACCCTTCGTGCTGTCTCCGGAGTGGCCACCGCGTACTTGGCGACCTCGGACCAGGAGATGTCCATGGACACGTGTCGAAGGTCCGGGTCCGCCAGGATCCCCTCTATCAACTCGATGTGGTGTTCCACCGGACGCACCACCCGGCCGACACCGACGTGCGCCCAGATGATGGTCGTCTTCGGATGCCGCTTGAACAGGGCCTTGATCTGCTCCAGGTGGACCGGCGTCGACCCCTCCTCCGCGAAGGGAGCGTCCAGGTCGTTGTGCAGGAGCACCACCAGGCCCACCTCACCGGCGAAGTCCAGGAGGCGGTCGAGGGCCGGGTCGGTCAGGCTGGCGACCTCGCCCGCGACCTTCGAGGAGACGAACTCCTTGTGGATCGTGAACTCGCCAATGCCGCTGAACACGCCGGGGTAGACCGTGAGCACCCGCCGGATGTGATCCGCCGCGTACATGTCCGTCGGATTGAAGCCGGTGATCATCGGCTCGAAGCGCGCGCGCTGTTCCTTCGGCAGGGACAGGTACGCGTTCGCGATGAACGCATCCGTGAAGGAGTAGTAGTAGAGCGGCGCATCCGTCTGCAGGTAGTAGGTGGGTGCGGCGTTCCCAGACACCCGGTAGGACCACTGCTGCTGCAAGGGGATGCCGAACAGCGTGGCCCGTCCGACCTTGTCTCCCATCACGCGCAGCATGTGGCGGATGTCGCAGCCCTCCTGGACGTAGTTGGTCAGGTGCACGTGGGAGTCATTGAAGAGGAAGGACCGCTTGGGGGTCTGCGCCACGGCGTCCGAAGCCAGGAGCAGGCCGAGCGCGAACCACGGACACCATCGAGCCATCGCCAGCCTCCGGGCAGGGAGCCGCACGCTATGCATGCCCATCCCTCCAGGGAGAGCCGCCCCCGGGTGCATGAGCGATGTCTGACGGGCGGAGGGGCGCCCGTGAAGCCCCCTCCCCCAAGGCTGTCCTACCGTCGATGGAGAACTACGTTCCGCCGTGAAAGGCATTCACAACGGGAGGAGCCCCCATGCTCGCAGGCAACCAGGGTCGCTGGAGTGTTCTCCTGGCGGCGATCGCCGCCATCACGATCACGACGAGCGCTTCGGCACAAAAGGCCGCGACCGGGCTCCCCACCGACGCGGAGTTCCAGTCCGCCATGCAGCGGGCCTATTCAGCGAACAAGGCCGTCACCGAAGGCAAGAACGCCGACTACATCCCGGCGCTCGCCAAGGTCGATCCGAAGCTGTTCGGCATCGCCATCCTCACCGTGGACGGGAAGGTCTACTCCGTTGGAGACACCGACCACGCGTTCTCCATCCAATCCATCTCCAAGCCCTTCACGGCGGCCAGGCTGATGTCGGAGATGGGAGTCCAGAAGATGGAGGACAAGCTGGGGGTGAACGCCACCGGCCTCCCCTTCAACTCCATCGAGGCGATTGAGCGGAACAAGCAGCAGGAGGAACCTCCCACCGGCAATCCCCTGGTGAACGCGGGCGCCATCGCCACGGTGGGGAACCTGAAGGCCGCCAACGCGGACGCGCGCTGGAACAGCGTCATCAACAACCTCAGCGCGTTCGCGGGACGCAACCTCTCCGTGGACCAGCAGATCTACAAGTCCGAGGCGGAGACCAACACCCGCAACCGCTCCATCGCGGATCTGCTCAAGGCGTATGAAGTGATTCCCGGCAGTCCGGCGGAGGCGCTCGACGTCTACACGCGGCAGTGCTCGGTGGCGGTGAACGTGAAGGACCTGGCCGCGATGGGCGCAACCCTCGCCACGGGCGGCACCAATCCCCTCACCGGCAAGACGGTGGTGAGTCCGGACGTCGCCGCGCACACGCTCGCGGTGATGATGACCGCCGGCCTCTACGAGGACTCCGGCACCTGGGCCTACGACGTGGGCGTGCCCGCCAAGAGCGGCGTGGGAGGCGGCATCGTCGCGGTGGTACCCGGCAAGTACGCGGTGGCCGCGTTCGCTCCTCCTCTGGACGAAGCGGGCAACAGCGTGCGCTCGCAGCGGGCCATCGAGTCCATCGTGAAGGACCTGGGCGGCAACGTCTTCCACGTCGCGAAGCGGCCGGCGGCCCGGCCCTCGCCGCGGTAGGCGTCACTTCTCCTTCTTGAACGTGTGGTCGAACGAGTACTGCATCGAGAACTGCAGCCGGAAGTCATCGTAGATGTAGCCGCCCCGGAAGTTGCGGCGTTGTCCCCACGAGAACTCCGGACCGAAGAAGAGGTCCTCCGTCGGATGGACCAGCACGTTCGCCAGGGCGTAATTGCCAGCGCTGAACGCGGTGTCTCCCTGGCCATTCGAGTTCACGACGTTGACGAACGAATGGCCAATCGTGCTGGTGAACAGCTCGCTCCAGGTCAAATCCAGGAAGGCGACCGTGCTCAACATCTTCAGGCCCACGCCCTCGACCGGCTTCGCGGATCCGGCCGGGTTCAGCTGGACGGCGACGTCCGCGCCGGCGTCGTTCATGTAGTTCTCAATGGCCTTGCCATAGACGACCTGGAGCCGGAGCACGGCCTTCTTCCAGGGGAGCTTCAGATTCGAGCTCAAGGCGACGCCCGCCCCCACGGTGTCCCCGGCCAGGTCGATGGCATCGCCGTTCAGGTCATCCCACCGGAGGTACCGCACGATGCCCGCGAGTTGCACGTGACCGAAGCCGCCGCTGTACCGGTAGTGGGCCACCACGTCGGGCGCGGGGAAGCGTGAGGTGACGCCCTCCAGCTCGATGCGCTGGGAGTAGTTGTCGACGTCCGCCGAGCCGCCCGGACTTTCGAGGGACAGGTGCAACTCGTGCGCGGGCCCCTGGAGCGGGCGCCAGCGGATCTGGGCGTTGCGGAAGAACACCATGCCGTTGGGTCCCCAGTACTCGATGGAGTTGGGGAAGACGTCCGGGTCCATGAACCCGCTCCACGTCTGGCCGGCGCCGAACTGGCCGAGCTCACCGAAAGCGTGTCTCAACCGGAACGTCGTCTGGCCCGCTTCGTCACCGACCCCAAACAACTCCGCTTCCAGGTGGACCTTCAGGTCGCCCAGTTTGGTGGGAAGGAAGCTCTTGATGCCGAGCCGGCTCTGCCGGACGCCGAAGAACACGCGTCCCTCGCCGCCGAACTCACCGTCGAACGAGGGCAGCTTCGTGGGCCGCAAGACGTCAAACCAATCCTGGTTGATGGTCCCGAAGTTGTAGCCCGAGTCGGTCATCGCGAAGCCGAAGACCTCCAGCTGCGGCCCGGTGGGCTTCTCCTCTTCTTGAGCCATGGCTGGGAGCGCGCAAAAGCAAGACGCCCACAGCCCTCCCACCATCCATCTTCCCAGCCGCATGAGAGCCCCCTCCCCCGGAGGCTCGAAGCTGGAAGCAGGCGCATGCCGATTCAACCGTGCGCGCGGACAGCAGGAATGGGGCCGCGTTCACAACCGGGTCGTACGGAGGAGCGTTAGCGGGCCACCGGGCGCGAAGGGGTTTCCTCCCGGACGATGAGCAGCCCATCCATGACCGTTGCCCAGGGGGCCTTCATCCACGAGGTATAGGTCAGGGGACGGGCCACCCTGGGCCCCAGCTCACGAAGCTGGCGCCCATCCAGATACCGGGTGTCTCCGGTGTGGTTCGCGAACGCCTCGGCCTCCAGCGAATCGGGGGTCGCGGGGGCGAGGACAAACGTGCGGGGGCTGGCGCCGAGTGAATGGCTTCCGGAGCTGGCGGAGAACCCCAGCACGAAGGACTGGTCCCCGAACCGCTCACGGACAAAGGACCCGAAGGGAATCCTCTGCCGGTCGTCCGTCTCCAGGCTCGACATGTCCTTCGCGGCATGAACGGTGGCAGTCCAGACAATGGCTTTCCGGGGCTGGGGGGACTGGGACAGGAGCCATTCCAGGTTCATGAACATGGAGCGATCTCGCGCGATGTCATGACCCCAGTCCCAGGGCCCATCAGGCTGAGCCTGCTTCCGGGCCCGCGCGGCGGCCTCACGGGTGAAGTTCCTCACCAGATTGCGGGCGATCTGCGACTGCGCGGGTGTCGCTGGCGCTTCGGGCCTGGAGAGCGCCGACTCCAGCTCCTTCGCGCAGCCCAGGAGGTCCTTCGCGGTCTCCGCCGTGTACGGGTGGGTTTCGTCATACCGCCAGGCCAGGTGCCGATCGAGCGCCGCTCCGCACTCCGCCTGCCGCGGGCCGGTGAACAAGGGGCTGAGCTCACGCGCCATCTCTTTCGTCGCCCAGGTGCCCCGGTTGATCTGATCATCAATCCCACCGACCGCGAGGGTTCCCGCCCGGAGCCGCTCGGCTAGAAAAGGAATCAGGGGCGCCATCTCCGGACTGGCCCACATCCCGCCAATGGCAGCCGCGAGCGTGTCATCGCTGACGGGCTGGCCCGCTTTCAGCAGCGTCTGGATGCGGAGGAAGTCATAGGTGCCCGTCTCGATGAAGAAGGCGTCGTACTGGCATTCCTCCACCAGCCTGCGGGTCAACTCCACCTTGAAGGCCACGGTCCTGGCGCTGCCGTGGTGGGATTCCTCCCCCAGCAGCGCCATCTGTTTGCCGCAAAGCTCCCGGACGATCCGGTCGGCGTCTGAAACCCGAGGGGCTTCACTTCGGGGTGACGAGGCACAGCTCGAAAGCAAGGGAATCAGGAGCAGCAGGTATCTCATTCGGGGTCTCCAGGAAGGAGCATGCTCCGAGGCGCTCTCCCAGTGAAACAGTGGGCAAGCCGCCGGCCTTGTGGGTCTACCCAGCCCCTGTCTGCCCGGCCGCCCATCTCCTCTATACTTTCGCCATGCACGCAGGGCAGCGACGTCAGGCGACAGGCGTCACCAAGACGGACCCCATCACGAACGGTGGAGGCGAGGAGCGGGTCGCGGGGTACGCGCAGCGGATCGCCGTGGTCGTCCACCACGAGCATGGCGCCGAGCTGGGGTTGCTGACGCCCGACGTTCCCTTGACCCTCGGCCGTGACGAGCCCTCCGGCCTGCGCATCCACGACCGGCGGCTCTCGCGCGTCCATGCGCGCCTGCTGCTCTCCGACCAGCGCATCACCGTGGAGGATCTCGACTCGACCAATGGCACCTGGGTCGCCGGCAGGCGCATCCAGACGGCCTCGCTCGAAGTCGGTGATGAGTTCCGGCTCGGCGGGCTGCCCGCGCGGATCCACGCGCTGGGCCGTTCGGGGCAGTCGCTCCGACTGGAGGGAGATGCGCTCTTCCGGCAGGCCGTGGACGACGAGGCGGCACGGGCGCGGCAGTTCCACCGCCCCTTCGCCCTGCTCGTGGTGCGCGCCGCGCGGGCCCGGGGCCAGGGTGCGCCGCCTTCGATTGATGAGCACGTCCACCGTTGGTTGGAGCACGTGCACGGCCTGCTGCGCCCGGTGGACCGGATGGCGCCCTACGGCAGCGACGCCGTGCAGTTCCTGCTCCCGGAGACCGGCCCCGAGGACGCGACGCGCCTCGCGCACGCCATCGCCGCCCTTCCGCGCGACTCCAGCCCCCAGCTCGTGGTGGGCGTAGCGCTCTTCCCGGGAGCGGCCGGCACGGTGGAGGAGCTCATCGAGCTGGCGCGCGCGGCCGCCAACCGGGCCGGGCCTGAGAAGCCCGTGGAGCTGACCTCGACGGCGCCGTGGTTCGACAGCGGCACCGTGGCCCAGGGCGACCTCGTCGCGGGCGCTGCCATGCACGGGCTGCTGGAGACCGCGCGCCAGGTCTCGGCCTCTCGCGTCCCGGTCATCCTCCATGGGGAAACAGGCACGGGGAAGGAGGTGCTGGCGCGCTTGCTTCACGAGCAGGGCCCCCGGCGCTCCCAGCGGATGGTGCGCGTCAACTGCGGCGCCATTCCCAAGGAGCTCGTCGAAAGCACGCTCTTCGGTCACGAGCGCGGGGCCTTCACCGGCGCGGGGACCTTGAAGCAAGGCGTCTTCGAGGAGGCCCACGGCGGCACGGTCTTCCTCGATGAGATTGGCGAGATGCCGCTCGCGGCGCAGGTGGCGCTGCTGCGCGTGCTGGAGACCGGCGCCTTCTCACGGGTGGGGGCCAGCAAGGAGCTCACCGTCGACGTCCGCGTCGTCGCGGCGACGCACCGGGACCTCGAGAGCATGGTGGCCGCCGGGAGCTTCCGGGAGGACCTCTACTACCGGCTCAACGCCATCATCCTGGCCATTCCCCCGCTGCGAGAGCGGCAGGATGAAATCGAACCGCTCGTGCACCGCTTCCTGCGGCTCGCCAACGAGAGCAACGGCCGCGCGGTCCAGGGCTTCGAGCCCGCGACGCTGGAGCTGCTGCGGGCCTACTCCTGGCCCGGGAACGTGCGCGAGCTGAAGAACGCCATCGAACGCGCCGTCGTGGTCGCACGGGGTGCGCTGCTCACCCCCAGCGACCTGCCAGCGCGAGTGCAGGCAGCGGGCGCACCGCGGCCTCCCGCCGCGCCACCCGTGCCCGGGCCCGGGCAAGAAGCCCCGGACCCGGCTCGCGAGCGGGTGCGGGACTACGAGGCGCGGCTCGTCCAGGAGGCACTCATCGCGACGGGCTGGAACCGGACCGAGGCGGCGAAGCGTCTGGGAATCCCCGTGCGGACCCTGTCCTATCGGATGAAGGTCCTGGGTCTCAAGAAGCCGTAGCCCGCTCCCAATGACTCTCATCTCAAGGCCGGGCGAGCCCTCCACGGCGCTGCCCTTCATGCTCGGGGACTATCGGATCACCCGCATCCTGGGCCGTGGCGGGATGGGGGTGGTGTACCGGGCGGAGCACCGCGAGCACGCGGTGCCGGTGGCCCTCAAGACGGTCCGTGCGTCCTCGGAAGTCTTGCTCGCGGGCATCCGCCGGGAGATCCATGCGCTTCGGCGACTGAACCATCCGGGCATCGCGCGCATCCTCGACGAAGGTTTCTCGGAGGGACTGCCCTACTACGTGATGGAGCTCTTCGAGGGGGGAACCCTGCGAAGCCACCTTGGGGCCATTCCCGGGGCAAGCCTGCCCACGTCCACTGAAACCGCCGCGACGGGCGAGATGTCTGAAACCCTCCCCGCGCCCGCAGCCCCAGGGGAGCGCATCGGGTTCGACCTGCCCGCGCTCCGTGCACGGCTGTCCATGTTTCGAAGGCTCTGCGCACCACTCGCGCACCTGCACGGTGAGGGCTTCGTCCACCGGGACCTCAAGCCGGAGAACATCTTCATCCGCGAGGACGGACGTCCCGTGCTCGTGGACCTGGGCATCGCCGCGTCCTTCAGCGGAGCCGCGAGCCGCGAGGAGCTGGCCGCCGAAGGGCGCGTCGTGGGCAGCGTGGCCTACATGGCGCCGGAGCAGCTACGGGGCGAACTGGTGGATGCGCGCGCGGACCTCTACGCGCTGGGCTGCATCCTCTATGAGTGCCTCGTGGGCCGCCCGCCGTTCATCGGCTCGTGGGCCGGCTCCATCGTGTTCCAGCACCTGAACGAACCGCCCGCGCCCCCCTCGCGCTACGTCGAAGGCCTCCCGGAAGAGCTCGAATGGCTCGTGCTCCGGCTCCTCGAGAAGCGCCCGGAGGCCCGGCTCGGCTACGCCGAGGACGTGGCCCACGTGCTCGACACGTTGGGTGTCGAAGGCGACGAGCGCGAGGGCACGCCACGGCCCAGGAGCTATCTCTATCGCCCCGGGCTCGAAGGCCGCGCGGGCCCGCTGGCGGACCTGGGAAGCGCGCTGGAGCAACTGCGCCAGGAGCGGCGCGGACAGCTCATCCTCCTGGAGGGTGAGAGCGGTGTGGGCAAGACGCGGCTCGCCATGGAGGTGGCCCTGCTCGCCTCCCAGCGTCAGGTGAGGACGCTGACCGGGCAGTGCGCCCTGCTGGACATGTCATCCCTGGAGCAGGGACGGATCGCCGTCGCGCTCCATCCCTTCCGCCCGCTCCTGCAATGGGTCGCGGACCGCTGCCGCGAGCGGGGCGACACGGAGGCGGAGCGGCTCCTGGGCACCGGCGCCAGGTGGCTCGCGCTCTATGAGCCCGCGCTGGCGGAGCTTCCCTGGGTGCGGCGCCTGCCGGAGCTCCCGGTGCTGCCGCCGGCCGCGGCGCAGCCACGCATCCTGGAGGCGTTGCGCAAGGCGTTCGCGGCGCTCACGGAGGAGCAGCCCGTGCTGCTCGTCCTCGACGACCTGCAATGGGCCGACGAGCTCTCCCTCGCGTTCCTGAAGACGCTGGCCGACCGGGGCGGGGAACCCGGGCTGCTCATCCTGGGCACCTGCCGCCTGGGGGAGACCGGCGCGGAGCTCACGGCGCTCCTGGGCTCGCCGGGGATCCGTCGGATTGCGCTCGGCCGGCTCGACACGGCGAGCGTGGGGACGCTGGTGGCCGGGATGCTGGCCTTGCGCGAGTCACCGGCGGAGCTGGTGGACTTCCTGGCGGACAGCTCGTCCGGCAACCCCTTCTTCGTCGCGGAGTACCTGCGCGCGGCCATCGACGAAGGGATGCTGGTGCGGGACAGGAACGGAGCCTGGAAGCTCCGCTGGCCTGGAGCCGCGACGGACCGGCGGGCCCGCCACCTGCTCCTGCCGCACACGCTGGCCGCGCTCATCGAGCGCCGCCTGTCCCTCGTGGGCGACGCCGGGCGGGCGCTGGTGGAGCACGCCTCGGTCCTGGGGCGCGAGTTCGACAGCGCATTGCTGCCCACGCTGGCCGGGCTCGCGGAGGCGGAGGTGCTCGACGGGCTCGGGGAGCTGCGCAGGCGCCAGCTCATCGAGGAGACCGCCTCCGGACGGCTGCGCTTCGTCCACGACAGGTTCCGGGAGATCGCCTACGGGCGCATGGCCCTGGAGCGGCGGCGCGAGCTCCACCTGGGCGCGGCGCACCTGCTGGAGTCGCGCTTCCGCGACGTCCCTGACCTCTTCCCGGAGCTCGGGCACCACTTCTCGCAGGCGGGCCTCCACGACAAGGCGATCCTCTACCTGGGCCACGCGGCGGAGCGGGCGCGGGCCACGTACGCCAACGGGGAGGCCATCCGCCTCTACCAGGCCGTTCTCCACGAGATGCAGCAGGCCGGAGAGCAGCTCCGGGCCGTCCTGCTCCACGAGGCGCTCGGGGACGTGCTCGCCCTGGTGGGGCGGCACGAGGAGGCCCGGTCCTCCTATGCCTTCGCCATGGAGGGCACCGCCTCCGGGAAGCGCCTGGATCTCTCGCGCCTGCATCGCAAGGCGGGCAAGGCCTGGGAAACGCAGCATGCGCATGAAGCCGCGCTCACGGCCTACCTCACCGCGGAGCAGGTCCTGGGTGAAACCCCTTCCGAAGCCGCGGAGGCGTGGTGGAACGAGTGGCTCCAGGCACGGCTCGATCAGCTCGCTGTGCACTACTGGACGGCACGGCTGGACGTGATGGAGGAGCTGTCCCGGAGCCTCCAGCCCACGGTCGAGCGCCACGGCACACCCCTTCAGCAGGCCCGCTTCTTCCAGGTGCGCGTCCAGCGCAACCTGCGCGCGGAGCGCTATCTCGTCTCGGAGGAGACCGTGCGCTTCGCCCGGGACTACCTGCGGGCCAGCGAAGCCGCGAACAGCCCCGCGGAGCGCGCCGAGGCGGAGTGCGTGCTCGCATGCGTGCTGCTGTGGCACGGCGCACTGGAGGAGGCCGCGACCCGCCTGGCCCTGACGGTGGAACAGGCCCGGCGCACGGGGGACGTGGCCATGGAGGCGTATGGGCTCGCCTACCTGCCGCAGATCTACCGGCGGCAGGGCGCCATCGAAGCGACGCGAGAGGCCGCGACGCGGAGCCTGCGGGCCGCCGAGGCCGGGAACATGACGAGCTATGTCGGCGCGGCCCGGGCCAACCTCGGATGGGTGGCCCTGCGCGAGGGCCGAACCGGGGAAGCGAGGACAGAGTGCGAGGCTGCACTCCAGTGCTGGGCCACGACTTCCCGCGTCTACCCTTTCGAGTGGCTGGCCTTGTTGCCCCTCATGCAGTTGGACATTCTGGAGGGGTGCTTGGAGGAGGCCTCGCGGCGGGTGGCACGTCTGGTGGAACCCACACAACAGCACCTGTCCGAACCGCTCACCGCCGCCATCCGCGAAGCCCAGAAGGCCTGGAGCAGCGGCCGCGAGGAGGTCTCACGGATGGGCCTTCAGTACATTCTCAAGGCAGCACAGCGCGCCGGATATCTGTAGATACCCTCACAACCCCAGACACAAGGAAAGCCATGTCCCAGACGACACAAGACAAAAAATTGAATATCTTGTTCGAGGTAATCCGTTCGCCTGATCGCGAACCGGATGGCGCCCTCCGGAACAAGACTCCTGGCGGCAGGCATCACATGGAGGTTGGCGGCGCCGCGCGACTGACGGCGGTCAATGCCAAGGGGGACATCAAATGGACCTTTAGTCAGCCCAAGCTCGCGCCCCCCGCACCCGCACCGCCTACTCCTCACAATGCCATCGACGTCGCTGGCATGGCCTTCGGTCAGGTCGACGTCACGGCGCATGACCCGGTGACCAACCAGTTCGCGCCTCTGACCTTCTTCTGTGGCTCGGTGGTCATCATCGGAGCAGATGGCAAACAATGGCGCTTCTATGCCGACGGCAGCACCCACAACTTGGACCGCAACCCCACCCTCGACAAGCTCGTTGAATGCAATGCAGTCGTGGCCAACCTGACGGGCCCGAACGTGCTAATGCACAAGGCTGAATTGGAGCCGTATGTCACGTGCTACGTCTTGAATCTCAAGAGCTTCAAGTTCGACCCTTGACGACGACGCCCAAGGGCTTCCACGCGGGCACGCACCGGCTCCACGCGCCCGAGGCAACAATCGAGCGCGTGCGGAGCCTGCTGCCCGTGATGGGCATCACCCGCGTCGCCAACGTCACGGGCCTGGACACCCTCGGCATCCCGGTGGTGATGGTCATCCGACCCAACGCGCGCTCGCTCTCCGTTTCCCAGGGCAAGGGCGCCACGCTCGCCGCGGCCCGGGCCTCTGGGCTGATGGAGGCCATCGAGCTGTATCACGCCGAGCACCTCACCCTTCCCCTCAAGCTCGCCACCTTCAACGAGCTGCGGTTCACCCACCGGATGGTGGACGTGATGGGGCTGCCAGCGCTGTCCGTGAGCCGGTTCGACGGTCACTTCCGCACGCTCTGGACGGAGGGCCGGAACCTCTTCGACGGGGCCCCCACCTGGGTGCCCTACGAGATGGTCCACATGGACTTCACGCTCCCGCTGCCCTCGGGGAGCGGCTCGTTCCTGATGAGTTCCAGCGGCCTCGCCTCGGGCAACCACCCGCTCGAGGCCGTGAACCATGCGCTCTGCGAGCTCATTGAGCGCGACGCGGCCACCCTCTTCCGCTGCTCCAGCCAGGAGGCCCGGGACCGCCGCCGGGTGGACCTGAGCACCGTGGATGATCCGGGCTGCCAGGCCCTGCTCGGGCAATACGCGCGTGCAGGGGTGGAGCTCGGCGTCTGGGACATCACCTCCGACGTCGGCGTGGCGGCGTTCTCCTGCACCATCGTGGATGGGGACCCCTCGCCCCAGCGGCCCATAGGCCCGATGGGGGGAATGGGCTGCCATCCCTGCCGGGGCGTGGCCCTCTCCCGCGCGCTCACGGAGGCGGCCCAGAGCCGGCTCACCCTCATCACGGGCTCGCGCGAGGACGTGCGCCACCTGACGCCCCACGGGCCGGACGCGGAGTTCGAGGCCGCCCTGCGGATGCGGGACCGGCTCCGCGCCGAACCAGGGGTTCATGGATTCCACTCCGCACCCGACATGCTGACCAACACACTGGAGGAGGACCTGTCCTTCCTGCTTGAGCGCCTGCGGACGGTGGGGCTCCGGGAGGCCATCGCGGTGGACCTGACCCGGCCGCCCTTTGGCATCCCGGTGGTGCGGGTCATCGTGCCGGGACTCGAACCGCTCAACGACATTCCCGGCTACGTGCCGGGCTCCCGGGCCCGGCGCCGCCTTTCGGAGGACACGCCATGAACGTCGTCATCTTCGCGGGTCCCACGCTCTCCGCCAGTGAAGGCGCGCGCGTGCTCGATGCCACCTATCTCCCGCCAGCGGCGCAGGGGGACCTCTACCGGGCGGCGCTCGGCAAGCCCGTGGCCATCGGGCTCATCGACGGCTACTTCGAGCGGGTGCCATCGGTGTCCCACAAGGAGATCCTCTGGGCGATGAAGCAGGGGGTGCACGTCTTCGGCGCCGCGAGCATGGGCGCGCTGCGTGCCGCGGAGCTGTCTGCCTTTGGCATGGAGGGCGTGGGGGAGATCTTCAAGGCCTTCGCGAGCGGAGC
The DNA here is from genome assembly GCF_003668965.1 of Corallococcus sp. AB030. NCBI lineage: Bacteria > Pseudomonadati > Myxococcota > Myxococcia > Myxococcales > Myxococcaceae > Corallococcus > Corallococcus sp. AB030. The sequence goes on along the minus strand of NZ_RAWQ01000040.1, from coordinate 1,101 downwards.
GCTGGAGGACGATGACGAGGTCGCGGTGGTGCACGCCGCCGCCGAGGACGGCTACCGGCCGTTCTCCGAGGCGATGGTCAACCTCCGCGCGACGCTCCAGGCCGCACGGGCCGCGGGGATACTGGGAGAGGAGTCGCGGCGCACGCTGGAATCCTTTGCCAAGGGCCTCTTCCATGCCGACCGGAGCTGGCCTGCGCTCTTCCAGCGGGCCCGGGAGACGGGGCTCGATGTGGCCGGGCTTGAGGCCTTCCGCCGCTTCGTGACGGAGCATCGTGTCGACCAGAAGCGGCTTGATGCGTTCGCGCTGCTGCACACCCTGCACGCACGGCTGGAGGCGGGGCTTCCTCCGAAGGAAACGCGCTACGCCTTCTCCCATACGGATGCCTGGGAGCACATCCGCCAGAAGGTAGGCGCCGCACCGGCCTCAGGTGAACTGGACGCGGCGCTGTAGACTGTCCTTGAGGAGCTCCACGTCTCTGGCGCCCTCGAACCAGCGCGCTGGGGGCGCTCGTACGCGCCCTGGTGCTCGGGGAAGCCCGCCGACGGGAGCGCTCAGTGGACGCGCGGACGCTCCAGGCGGAGGCAGAAGCCTTCCGGCGCGAGCGTGGGCTCCTGGAGGCCAGAGCCACTGCGGAGTGGATGCAGGCACAGCGGCTCAGCGTGGAGGGCTTCTGGGAGTTGATGCTGGAGGAGGTCTTGCTGCGTTGGGCCTACCAGACGTTCGCGCCCGCACTCATTTCATGCCTTCCGAGCCATCTCCGCGCCTCCGGCGATTACGCCGCGCTCGCCGAGCGCGCCGAACGCAAGCAGCGCATCCTCGCTGAGCGAGGTCTGGAGAGCCCAAGATTGGAGGACACGGACCTCACGGAGGACCTTCTCTGCCGCTGGTACTTCAGTGAGCGGCTCGGCCAGCCCGTACCGTCGAATCTCGACGACCATGCCCGTGCTAAGCCATCCCGACTAATTCCGTTCAGGGGGTGTTGGCCCAGATGGGGAGCCTGCCGCGCCTGCGGACGCGGCGCAGCAGGAGAACGGCCTCATCATAGAAGGCGTCACGGTCCGCCGTCAGCATGCGGCTGAAGTAGGTGGACTTCAGCTCCT
>NZ_RAWQ01000409.1:0-2581 GCF_003668965.1 Corallococcus sp. AB030 | reverse complement strand
GTCCCGCCCGTCCTGCCCTCAGACCCAAGAGCAACTGCCGTGCCGTCGCTCAACCCAGCGTTTTCCGAGGGAAGAAACCCTGGAGCACCCCTGCCTCGCAGGGCAGGACTGACTTTCTTTCAGCCCGGCTCCAGGTAGATCCGCCCTCTTTCCTGCCCTCCGGTGCCATGCGCACCCCGGCGCACGTCAGGCGGGGGACGGAGCTGTCCGACGCTGGGACAGCACACCGTCCACGCAGGGGTGGATGTGCGAGGACCTGGGAAGCTTCAGGGATGGTGGGCCCTGACGCGGGGCCGCCCGGGGAGAAGGGGGCCATCCAGGCGTCAGGGTGGGGATTCCGCGGACGGCGCCTGCCTCGAGGGCGGCGCGCATCCGTCACGACTTACACAGCTACTTCGACGGCGGCACCAGGACGAGGATGAGCTCGCCACCCACGTGCTTGCCGGCCTTCTGGTACACGGCGCCCTGACGGCCCAGCTCCACCTCCACGGAGGACTGGTTCGGGATGATGACGCGCAGCGTGGCGCTGCCGTCCTTCATGCCCAGCAGCTGGAGCGACGCGTTCGTCCCGTTGGGGAGCTTCACTTCCGTGGGCTTCTGGGCGCCCACCTCCACGGTGTCCAGCGACATGCGCTTGAAGGAGGTGAAGCTGAAGTTCTGCTTCTGGAACGCCTCCTTCATCTTGTTGAGCTCGGGCGGCTCCACCGCGGTGCCCTTGTTGGAGGCCAGCACCACCTCCACCTGCACCTTCACCTTCTGCTCCTGGGCGGAGGCGACCGCCGGCCCCATCACCAGACCCACGGCGAACAGCAGAGCCAGCACCGCCCACGTCGGCTTCGTCATAGCGCTCCTCCGGTGGGCCGGGGCGGGACGGACGGAGCCGGCGTCGGCTGTCCTCCCTGGCCATCCTGCTCCACGCTCGAATCCTGGGACTCCACCGCGCCCGGCTTCTTCTCCTTCACGGGCTCCGGGGCCTGCTCCTGCTCGTCCACCATCCAGATGATGGAGCCGCCGCCCTCCGTCTCCATCACCACCGGGGCCACGCGGGCGCCCTGGTAGGACTGGATGGACTTCACCGTCATGCGCTCGGCGGCGTAGCCCTCCGGCGCGTTGTCGCGCAGCACCAGCGGCAGGGCCACCAGCATCACCACCGCGGCGGTGGCCAGCGACGAAATCATCGCCGTGCGCTGGTAGAGGAACATCTCCGACAGGGCCAGCCGCATCCGCTCGATGAGGGGCGGCTTCTCCGGCGTCACCCGGGCCATGACCTTCTGGGCGAAGTCCTTGAAGTCGACGTCGTCCACCGCCATGTCCAGGCCGACCCGGAGCAACCCGGACTCGGCGCGCAGGTCCGCCGCGCGGCCTGTGCAATCCCGGCAGGCGGCCAGGTGCCGCTCCACGTTGACGCGCTCCCCAGGAGCGACTTCACCGTCGATGTAGGGAGACAGGAGCGGTACGAAACGCTCACACGCGGGATTTCCGGCCATACTCTTCACCCTGCGGGCTGGTGGGAATTCGTCGGTGGGACGCGACGGGCCCCACGGATATTCGAGGAGGCCTTTCTGGCATCCTCATTCGTTGCCCACTCCGCTCTTGGCTTCGTCCAGCTCCAGATAATCCCCCAGGATTTTCTGCACCTTGGCGCGCGCGTGGAAGAGCCGGCTCATCACCGTGCCCTTGGGGATGTCCAGCGTGCGGGCCAGGTCCTCGTAGGACATTCCCTCGATTTCGCGCAGCAGGAGGATGGCGCGGTGCTTCTCCGGCACCGTGGCCAGGGCCTCCTGGATCTTCTCCGCCAGCTCCTTGCGTAGGGCGCTCTTCTGGGGATTGGTCCCCAGGCGGCTGCCGAGCGCGCCGATGCGGGCTTCGGAGAGGTCCACTTCCTGCGTCTCGTCGAACTCCACGGCCTCGCCGCCGCCGCGGCGCTTGCGCAGCACGTCGATGCAGATGTTGGACGTGATGCGGTAGAGCCACGTGTAGAAGGACGCGTCGCCCTTGAAGTGGTCCAGGTACTTGTAGACCTTGACGAACGCCTCCTGAGAGACGTCCATCGCCTCCTCCTTGTCCTTCAGCATTCCGAGCGCGACGGCATACACCTTGCGCTGGTAACGCTCGACGAGGAGCTTGAAGGCGCGCTGGTCCCCGCTGCGGACGCGCTTGACGAGTGTGAGGTCGTCGGTGGCCAAGTGCGCGGCACCGTAGCACAGGCCGCGCCAACCCCAAGGCTTTCGACGCGCCCCGTCGCTCCTAGAGGGAGCTGACGAGCGCGATGGCCGCCAGGGCCAGGCCCACCATGGCCAGCACCGCCCCGAAAATCATGCGGTCCCACTGGGCCTGGGTGACGGCGGAGTCCTCCGTGTCCTCCCCGGCCCGGAAGGTGTGGAGCACGTTCCAGAACATGCGGCCGCCCAGCCGGCGGTCGGTGCCATGGCGGTCGCGGGGGTCGTCGTTCTGGAGGGGGTGCCCCTGGGCGTCCCGGCGCACGAAGGTGCCGGGCAGGGGGTGGTAGAGGCCGGGGGCTGGCTCTTATACACATCTCCGAGCCCACGAGACGCTCATGAATCTCGTATGCCGTCATCTG
>NZ_RAWQ01000408.1:0-2668 GCF_003668965.1 Corallococcus sp. AB030 | reverse complement strand
GTGGGGCGGCCGGAGGCGCGCGCCGGGGTGGAGCGTGCGGGAGGCGAGGACTGCTTGCGGCGGGAGGACGGGGAGCGGCGGACCGCGGGCGTCTTCTCGGGGGCCTCTTCGGGAGGCTTGGACGGCACGCGGGAGATGGCCGTCTCGCTGTCGTTCAGCAGGGCCTGCGGCGCGGTGTGGGGCTGGGTGACGCGGAGGCTGTCCTGTGTGGCGGACCGTGAGGGCCGGGGACGGGAGTCCTCGGAGCTGGTGTTCGAGGCGTCGCGAGGAGGGCGGGGACGGGAGTCTTCCGCACCGTTGTGCGAAGCATCGCGGCCAGACCGGGCACGCGCATCGTCCGCGGATCCGTTCGAAGCATCACGGCCAGACCGAGCACGCGCATCGTCCGCGGATCCGCTCGAAGCATCACGGCCAGACCGGGCACGCGCATCGTCGGTGGAGCTATTCGCGGAATCACGGGCAGAACGCGCGCGTGCATCCTCGGATCCATTCGAAGCATCGCGGCCAGACCGGGCACGTGCATCGTCGGCGGAGCTATTCGCGGAATCACGAGGAGGACGGGGACGGGAATCCTCAGCGGACCCATTCGCCGCATCCCGCGCGGATCGGGACCGCGCATCCTCACCGGACGCGCTGAAGGCTTCACGCGGCGGTTTGGGCCGAGCCTCCTCGGGAGGCGCGTTGAGGGCTTCACGCGGCGGACGGGGCCGCGAGTCCTCGGCGGATCCATGGGCCGCGTCACGTCCGGCGCGCGGACGCGGCTCCTCGGAGCCGTTGGCGGAGCGCTGCCGTGCATCGTCCGAGGCTCCAGACCGGGCACGGCCTTCCTCGGACTCCCGTCCACCCCGGGCGCGAGGCTCGTTGGGCGGCGGCACGAAGGCCGGAGGCTCCTTCGCATGGCGCGCCTTCGGTTCCTCGGGAGGCTGCGTGCCCATGCGCGACAGCGGCGTGAGGATGGTCTCCCCCTCGGCATAACCGGGAGACGCCGTCACGGGCGCCGTGATGCGCAGCGATGAATCCAGCATCACCGGAGGCAGGGCCGGCTGGGTGCGCACGCCCGGTTCGGAATCCTCGGGCTGCGCGGACATCTCATTCGTGGGCGGAGGCGGCCGGAGCGGCTCCGTGGGAGGCGACACCCGGCGCGAGGGCGGCATCGCCGCGGGCTTGCGGACCGCCACCTCCTCCGTCGTGTTGCGGCGGCCCCCCGTGGCGGCAGCGGGAGCCGGCGTCGCCTTCGCCGGAGCGGGTGCCTTGGCGGGCGCCGCGGGCGCGCGAGGCGGCAGCGTGGAGGAGATCTGCGGCAGCGCACTCGCGGGCGGAAGCGTGGCCGGCTCCGGGACCTCTCCGCCCCGGGCGAGCACCTGCGCCACCTGCGTCTCGCTGGAGGTGCCGTCCCCGGTAGACTGCCCGCTCATGAGCAGCAGGCGGGTCTGGTCGCGGCGCTCGGTGAACAGCCGCAGCATCAACTCGCTGCTCTGTTCGGGGTGCCAGATGCGCTGTCCCACGGCGCGCTCGATGGCGCGGGCGAACTCCAGCGTGGTGCCGTAGCGGTCCTCGCGCCGTTTCGCGAGCGCCTTGAGGACGATGGCGTCCAGCTCCGGCGGCACTTCCTTGTTCACGCGCGAGGGCGGAGGCACATCGCCGCTCAGCACGGCGTTCATCATGGCTTCGGCGCTCTTCGCGTAGAAGAGGCGCATGCCGGTGAGGCACTCGTGCAGCACCACGCCCAGGCTGAACAGGTCGCTGCGGGCGTCCAGCGGGTCGCCCATGATCTGTTCCGGGGACATGTAGCCGCTGGTGCCCTTCACCATGCCCACGGCGGTGCGGCCCGCGCGCGCCAGGCTCTTGGCGATGCCGAAGTCGAGCAGCTTGGTGACGCCTTCGTACGTCACCATGATGTTCTTCTCGGCGACGTCGCGGTGGACGACGGGCGAGGGCCGGCCCAGCGGGTCGGTGAAGCTGTGCGCGTAGTTGAGCGCCACGGCCGTGTCGCGCACGGCCATCAGGCTCAGGCCCATGGGGATGGGCTCATGGGCGGTGCGGCACGCGCGGGCCACCTCCACCAGCGTGGCGCCCGGGACGAACTCCATGGCGAGGAACAGCTCACCGTCCGCCACGTCCAGGTCGTACACGTGAGCGATGTGCGGGTGGTTGAACGCGGCCGTGACCTTGGCCTCGTCCAGGAACATCCGGACGAACTCCTCCTCGCCGCGGATGTCGGGGAGGATCTGCTTCAGCACCACCATCTTGCGGAAGCCGGCCAGGCCCTTCTGGGCCGCGAGGAAAATCTCCGCCATCCCGCCTGTCGACAGGCGGCAGAGCACCTCGTACTTGCCCAGCACCCGGCCGCGGAACCCGTCCGGGGTGAGCGTCAGCGTCGTCCCAGCCATTGAAGGGGTCCGACTCTACACCGGGGCAGGCACCGGCGCGAAAGGCCCGGACCCCCGTTTCTGGCTGGATGCCAGGGTTTACGAGGATGAGCCTCCGTCCGGGCGAGGACAGGGTTTCTGGGCGGACGCGCGCGAACTGTCCGACACCGGAGGGGCCGCCTCCGGGACGGACGGACAGCGGGAAGGGCGCCGCTACTGTGCGTGCCATGCGGCTGCGAGGGCATCAGTCAGGCAGGTGGGGACGGCGCGTGGGGGCGCTCCTGGGGGTGCTCCTGGGG
>NZ_RAWQ01000407.1:0-2445 GCF_003668965.1 Corallococcus sp. AB030 | reverse complement strand
GCTTGTTCCGCTTGTCGCCCTGCCCGAAGTACGCGGTCGCCGAGTGCACGAAGTCGGCTCGGTAGACGATGAGGCGGTTGAAGACGTTCTCCACCTCCATGTCCTGCGTCCACGCGTTGGCGGGCAGCTTCGTCACGCCGAAGGCCTGGGTGAGGTTGACGCAGCCGGGAGGGCAGGTGTTGCCGCCCAGGCCGCCGCCGGGCATGCGCAGCCGGTAGAAGGACGTGCCCACGTGCCTCACGGGCGGCTTCGGGTGCAGGTAGATGACGCCCGCGAAGTCGCACAGCGCCAGCGAGTCCACGTGCGGCTTCGCGGTGGACTCCTTCTCCCCTACGAGCTGCACGTGGTTGTGGGACAGCGCGCCCTGGGACGGGGCCTCCTGCTTGAGGGCGCGCACGCCGGCCTGTTCGCGGATCCACTGCTCGATGGGGGCCAGCTCCGCGGGCGTGAGCGCATGGGGGGCGCGGATGCCGGGCCAGATTTCAGGCCGCCACGGGGCGCCCATCGTCCAGTCCTCGCGGGCCAGGTTGCGCTCGTAGACCTCCAGCGCGTTGGGCAGGGCGTTGTCCTTGATCCAGTAGTCCCGTCCCAGCTTCGGCTTCCGATAGGGAAGCACGTCGCGGACGGCCGACTCCGGGCGCCGTTGTTCGAGCATGAGCGATTGCCGCCTTCCTGCTCACGCGGTCAGCAAGAACCCTGCCGTGTTTCACGTGTGTTTCATGCCTCGAGCCGGGGCTTTCTGCCCCATCCGACCAGGGGGCTCGCCACACCGGGGCGTTTTGCCCCAGGGTCAATCACCCCGGAGGGCCGTCGTCGTGAGTCTTCGCCCGGGATGACGACTGCTGATCATCCCGGCGCGCTTCTGTCGGGAACCCATGTGCACCTGCCCTGGATGGACATCCAAAAGACAGACACTGGATGCATTCGGGGCGTTGGAGGCGGAAATGGCCGGGTGGGATAGGGTTTCCAGACACTCTGGGTAATCCCCGCAAAGAATGCCATGTCCGTATTGGAAGGTTTTGTCATCATGGTCCCGCGCGGAAACGGAGCTCGGGGGGCACTTCCATGGCTGACAAAGAGATGCAGACGTTCGCGGAGCTGGTCATCCAATTCCGTTCAGGGCTCTTGAAGCACGCCCAGCGCATCCTGGGGAATGCGGCGGACGCGGAGGACCTGGTGCAGCACGCGCTGGACGAGGCGTGGAAGGAGCGGCTGCACCTGCAGGGGCCGGAGGCCTTCCGGGCGTGGACGGGGCGGGTCATCAACACGCGGGCCATCAGCCTGTTGCGCCACCACCGCGCGGAGCAGCGCAAGGCGGTGAACGCGGGCTGGGTGACGGTGCTGGCGGACGACCCTGAGGAGGCCGAGGGCTGCGAGCTCTGGACCTTCATCCAGGAGAAGGACCTGCGCGAAGCGGTGGAGCGCCTCCCGCCGCAGCAGCGGGAGGTCTTCCACCTGCGAGCGCAGGGGCGCTCCTACGTGAGCATTGGAGCCCAGGTGGGCCGCTCCACGGGCACGGTGGGCTGGTGGCTCCATCAGGTGCGCGAACAGCTGCGCGAGCGGCTCCAGCCCATCGCGGAGGAGCGCCGGCTCTCCGTGGGCACGTGGCACTGAGGTCTCAGGTGTTGGCCGCCCGCGCGGCCAGCAGCGCTGGTCCCACGGCCTTCTCCTCCGGGAGGGGCAGGGGCGTGGCCTCCGCGCGCAGCAGCGGCAGTCCGTGCGGCTGGGCCTGGAGGTAGGCCACCAGCTTCTCGCGCACCAGGCAGCGCAGGTCGAACGCCTTGCCGGAGTCCGCGGCGCTCACCAGGGCGCGCAGCTTCATGGTGCGCTCGCTCAGGTCCGTCACCTGGAGCCCCTGCACCTTGCCGTCCCACAGCCCCTTGGACTCCTGCTCCAGGATGCGCTTGAGCTCCGCGCGCACCGCCGGCACGTCCGTGCGGAAGTCCACGTACAGCTCCGCCGTGCCCAGGATCTCCGGCGACACCTTGCTCCAGTTCTGGAACGGCTTCTCCAGGAACTGGGTGATGGGGATGACCAGCCGGCGCAGGTCCCACACCTTCACGACCACGTAGGTGAGGGTGATCTCCTCGATCCACCCCCACTCGTTCTCGATGATGACCGTGTCGCCAATGCGCATGGGCTGCGTGATGGACAGCTGGATGCCCGCGAACAGCGTGGACAGCGACTTCTGCGCGGCCAGACCAATGGCCAGGCCCGCGATGCCCGCGGACGCCAGCAGCGACACGCCCACGTTGCGCACCGCCTCGAACTGGAGGAGCAGCAGCGACGCGGCCACCAGCACCACCGCCACCTCCACCACGCGCCGCAGGATGGCCAGCTGCGTGCGCAGGCCACGCACCCTCGCCACGTCCGTGCCCTCCGGTGACTTCGCGACCTTGTCCTCCAGGAAGCGCGCGGCCCGGGTGAGGAAGCGCAGCACGAACA
>NZ_RAWQ01000406.1:0-2726 GCF_003668965.1 Corallococcus sp. AB030 | reverse complement strand
CCCCTTCACCACCCGCCCCTGGGCCGCCACCACCGCGCCCAGGTCCACGTCTTCCCCCCTGCTCGCTGTCACCACGCGTGACACAGGCACGAGCCCAGCCGCCTTGAACACCAGCGGGGACGTCCGCGGCGCGTCCTCCGTGGAGAGATAGAACGCGCCCTCGAAGTCCTCGACCACCTCATCGCCCAGCCTGAAGCGTGTGATGGGGGAGCCATCTTCGCGGGTGAGCCGCCCTCGGATGCCGGGCGCATGGCGCAGCACCAGGCGCACGCCCGAGCTTCCCGCTTGCACGACAACGGCCTTGGCGTGCTCGGATGCCGATATCCCGGTGCTCGCCTGGGCATCCAACGCGTAGTCCCGCGCGCGCACGGTGAGCTCGTGTGGTCCGGAGTCCAGATGGAGCACCTCGAAGCGCCCATCATCTCCCACCCAGGCGCGTGAGGTGGACAGGTGCGAAGGACATGACACGGAGCCTGGCCCTTCACCCCCCTGCGACGTGCCATCTCGCTGAAGGCTCACCTCCATGCCCACCAGAGGTCTCCCCGCGGAGTCCACCACGTGCCCCGAGACACGCAGCCCCTGGTCAAGCCGCAAGGACTCGTGCTTCGCCTCCGTACCGGCAACCTCCAAGTCCCTCCCCACACACCGCTTCTCGAGGGAACTCCATGCCTCCGCCTGGAGCCGGTACTTCCCTGGGGGAAGCCCCCTCAAGGTGAAGGAGCCCTGAGCATCCGTCATCGTGGCCAGCTCGGGCAGGGAGTCCGTCGGGTCATGGACAGGCAACAGACTCACGCGGACGTTCCGGGCGGGGTCTCCCTCCGAGTTCGTCACCTCACCCCTCACGCGCGCGCCCTCTCCGAGCGTGATGCGCAAATCCGAACCCGGCGACGTCACGGGAAGGACGATGTCCTGGAAGCCCTCCCGCTGGACTCGCAGGAACCAGGGGCCCGCCGCCGTGGCGTTGAGCAAGAAGGCTCCATCTTGACGGGACGTCGTGGAGCCCCCCGACTCCAGTCCCAGGTACCACGGAGGCCCCAGGTGGCGCAGGTCCGAGGGGACCATGTCGTCCTTCCTGGACCATAGTTCGAGTCGCGCTCCGCCCACCGGCCGGCCCTCCGTGTCCACCACGGCCCCCCGCACCACCGCGGCGTCGCGCAGCACGAAGGTCTTGGGCTTCACGCCGTCCACTCGAATCCACGTGCCCCACTCACCGAGGAAGCCGTCGGTGAGGGCCTGGAACAGGTAGCGCCCAGGCTCCAGGGGGCCCAATTCATACGTGCCGTCGGCGGCGGACTTCGTCTTCCTCCTCGCAGGCCAGGCGGAGTCGAACTCCGTGCCACCCCGGATCCGCGCGTACACGGTCGCACCGGGAATGGGCTGCCCCCTGGCGTCCACGACCCGGCCCCGCTGCCGCACGCCTGTCTCCAGTGAGAGCTCGACTGACGGAGCCTCCTCGCCCTCTCGCACTTTCACCTCCGAGAGCGCGTCCAGCCCCTGGTGATGGGCAGCGAGGAGATGAAGCCCCGAATGCACGCCTTCGAAGGTGAAGCGTCCGGCACTGTCCGTCGTCGTCTCCCTGCTGGGAAACGGGCCGTGGAGTGACACCCGGGCCCCCACCACCGGCTTCGTCCCCCGCAGCACGCGCCCTGGCAGCGTCCGTGAGCGCGACATCGTCACTTCAAGAGGAGGATGGGTCGCGACGTGGAGCTCCTCGAACCTGGAGAGCAGCCCCTCCCGCTGGAAGAGGATGACGTACTCGCCAGGAGGAAGCGGAGGGAGCCCGAACCGGCCCGCCGCGTCGGTGCGAGCCTCGAAGTATCGGCGGTGCGTGACGTGGATGGCGGTGACCAGGACGTCCCCGGCGAACTGTCCTCTGTCGTCGCGCACCCGCCCCCGCAGCGGACGCGGCTCCGCCAGCCGCACTTCCACGTCCTGCATTCCGGCGGTGATGCCCTCCCGAAGGCCCGCGCCCGAGGGGCTCTCGACCCAGAGCGTGAAGCTCCCCGCCCCCAACCCCGTCAGCGTGAAGCGACCCTCGCGGTCCGTGGTGGCGCGCACCAGGACACCTTCCTCCTCGAACCGCTCCGAGCGCCACGACTCCAGCGTGAACAACGCCGCCCGGCAGTGGGGTGAGAGGAGCCCGTAGTCCTCCCAGTCGTCGCGGGATGGACAGGGAATCATCTCCAGCGGCTTCGGTGACCGGGCGACCGTCGCCAGCACCACGGCATTCGCGACGGCCCCCCGCGGGCCCAGCACCTTTCCTCGCACAGCTTGCGAGTCACCCGCGGACACGGCAACCCCGTCTCGATGCGCCAGAACGAGGTTCTCCTGCGGTGTCGAGCACCCGAGCACGAATACGAGCACGCACGAGGCCAGCGCTCCTCCGAATCCGTACCTCATCGCCTCACCTTTCCACCATGAACCTGCTGGAGGATATCAACGCGTCGGGCCACTCCGAGGTCTACCCGCCTTGAGCAAGCTCTCCACACTTCCTCAACATCTCGACGCGATGGTGGAGGGCAGGTCGACGCGGTCGCCCATGGGGGCGCTGTGAACGCATGGGGAATCGACCCGAGGGGAACGCGAAATCATGAAAGCCGGCGGTCTCAAGCGGTGAACGCACCACGTGGGTGCTCACCATGGCACCCTGCTTGACGGGAGGCACTGGGTGCGAGGCAGAGGGAAAGCAGCAAGGCTGACAGGTGAGGACAGGCTGGAGATTCGTC
>NZ_RAWQ01000405.1:0-2732 GCF_003668965.1 Corallococcus sp. AB030 | reverse complement strand
CGCGTCATTCGCCTCGGCAGGGCAGCCGTCTAGCACGCATCCTCCCACCCATGGGGGTCGCGCTTAAGGACATTCTTCAGGGACGTTGGGGGTCCACCTGGGGCCCCCTGCTCGCCCGCCGTGCGCCCGCTGCCCGTGGGAGGCGCTTCCACTGGATAACATCCCAATCCGGGCCAGACTCCGTCCGCCACGGGCCCTCAATGCTGGAGGGGCCGGGAAGCAGGCAGGCAGACGGCCGGGCCCGAAGGCCGGGCGCTTCAGGTGGGCGGCTTCAGGGTGCGCCCCTTGTGGGTCCGGGGCAGCGCGTGGGAGATGAGCGACACGTAGTCCACCGCCTGCACGCGCGGTGGGGGGGGCTGCGTGCCCAGCGCGGCCAGACGCTTGCTGAACGCGGCCAGGATGTCCGGCATGGGGCGCATGGCCTTGAGCAGCGCGTTGGGCCCCTCCATCGCCTGGGACAGCGCGATGGCCGCCTGCTGCAGCGGCAGTCCTCGCCTCAGCAGGTCCTGGAACGAGTTCGACAGCGTGATGATGTTGTGCCCCGCCGTCTGCACCATCTCCACGGCGATTTTCAGCACCTGCGGCGCCGTGAGGTGGCCGTCCGCCAGCAGCACCAGCGCCGCCTGGAAGTAGTTGAAGATGGGCACCACGCGCGGGCCATACGGCGTGAAATGCGCGGGCGGCGTCAGCTTGTCCAGGTGGATGAAGATGCGCCGCACCGGGTCCGCGATGGGAATCTTCTTCCACGCCTCCTGCACCCGCGCGACGTCGTCCGGGTACACCCCGCCCGCCTCCAGCACCTGGGACAGCACGCGCTCGTCCACCCGGCCCGCGATGAGGTCCGCGTAGAGCGAATAGATGAACGCGTCGGCTTCCGCGTCGTCGCCGAAGAGCACTTCCTCCGCTTCCACCGGCGCGTGGACGCGGCTCTCCAGGATGGCGGGCAGCTTGTAGCCCACCTGTCCGCGCAGGGCCCGGAAGCGCCCGCGCAGGAGGTTGCCCACGTTGTCCTTGAGGACGAACTCGTCCCACTGGATGCCGTCCAGCTTGAGCTTCTCCTCCAGCACCGCGCGCATCTGCTTGGGGCTGCCGGACACGATGCACAGCCTCGAGTCCCCCTGCTCCGCCAGCTCGCGGATGAGTGCGGACGCGCCCGGGATGGCGACCTTCTCATGGGCCTTCTGGAACGCCGTGCGGAACAGGTCGCGCAGCGATTCGAAGTCCGTCTGGAGGTACGTCTTGTCCAGGTCCCACCGGTAGATGCGGCGCGGGGGGGGCGGGTCGATGCGGTCCGGCAGGCTCACTTCGCCAGGCCCTCCTGGATGGCGGTGCCCAGCTCGTTCGCCACCGCCTTCGCGGCCACCTTGCCCGCGTTCGCGATGGCGCGCGCCTTGGAGCGGCCGTGCGCCTTGATGAAGATGCGGTCGAACCCCAGGATGGGCGCGCCGCCGTACTGCTCCCAGTCCGTGATGTCCTTCAGCCGCTCGATGCCGGACGACAGCATGGCCAGGCCCGCGCGCCAGCGCAGGCTCTCCTTGTAGGCGTACTGGGCCAGCTCCATCACCGTGTCGTGCACGCCCTCCAGCATCTTCAGGCACACGTTGCCCACGAAGCCGTCCGTGACGATGACGTCCACCGTGCCGCGCGGAATGTCGATGCCCTCCACGTTCCCCGTGAAGTTGAGCCCCGCCATCTGCGACAGCCGCTGGTGCGCCTCCACCACGCGCGGCGGGCCCTTCTGGGGCTCGACGCCGTTGGACAGGAGCGCCACCTTGGGCCGCTCGTTGCGGGAGATGATGCGCGCGTAGGCGGAGCCCATGACGGCGAACGCCACCAGGTCCTCCGCGGTGGCCTCCACCGTGGCGCCCACGTCGAGGATGAGGCTGAACGGGTCCTGCTTCGCGCCTCGCACGCCCCGCGTGGGATACACCGTGGCCAGGGCCGCGCGGCGCACGCCGGGAATCAGCTGGAAGTGGCGCTTGCACGCGAGCACGCCCGCGCCCGTGTTGCCCGCGGAGACCAGCGCATGCGCCTCACCCTCCGCCACCAGCCGGGCGGCCACCGCCACGGAGGACTCGGGTTTGCGCGCCAGCGCCTCGCCGGGCTTTTCGTCCATGCCCACGTAGTCGCCCGCGTGGTGCACGGAGATGCGCTCCCCGTTGTGCTTGATGCTCGCCAGGGCCTCGTCGATGACCGGCCGGTCCCCCACGAGCAGCGCGTGGATGTGCGGAGACTCCAGCGAAAGCTGGGCGGCGCCTCGCACCACCTCCAACGGGCCGTGATCGCTCCCCATCACGTCGAACGCGATGGTGATGTGTTGCGGCTTGCCCACCATGGTCCCCATCCTATGAGCTTTGCTCCGCGCCTGCTCCCGACAATCGCACCTGTGTCACCAGCGACAGTGCCAATAGTCCACCCAGCGCCACCAGCACCGCGCCCGTCCCGTACGGGGCTGTCGGGCCCAGTCGGGTGAAGAGCAGGCCGCCCAGCGCGGGCCCGATGATGCGGCCCAGCGAGCCGGACGCCTGATAGGCCCCCAGCACCGCCCCCTGCCGCTCCATGGGGGCGTGCAGGGACACCAGCGCGGACAGGCACGGCGTCACCAGCGCGGAGCCCACCGCCAACAGGCCCATCACCGGGAAAAGCCACCCGTACGACGGCGCCACGGGCAGCAAGGCCAACCCCACCGCCGTCAGCCCGAAGCCCACCACGGCCACCGGGGCCTCCCGCCC
>NZ_RAWQ01000404.1:0-2748 GCF_003668965.1 Corallococcus sp. AB030 | reverse complement strand
TGTCATGGGCCGGGGTAATGGATCGCAGCGGGGTCACCCAAGCTGTTCGTAGCGGGGTCGGCCAAGCGGATCAGTCCTGGGTCGGCCAAGCGGATCGCAATGCGTAGCAGGAGGGCGGCGCCCCCGCCGCCCTGAAGGAATCAGGAAGAAACGAGGTCCGCTGGCGGGGTGAATTCTTACCCGGCGGCCTCACGCGAGCATCCTCGCGCGTCCATGAGCACCGGCAGGGCGGTGCGGGCAGGGACAGCGCGCGGATGAGCTACCGGAGAGTCGACATGGACAGGTTGAGAGAGCTGGTGCGGCTGCACCGGATGGGGACGGGTGCGCGCGAAGTGGCCCGGCTGTTGGGGATGGGCCCGAATACGGAGAGGGCGTACCGCACGGCGCTGAAGGCGGCTGGGGCGCTGGAGGGACAGCCGGAGGAGGTGCCGGAGTTGGAGGCCCTCAAGGCGCTGGTGCAGACGCACCTGCCCTCGCGGGTGGCGCCGCAGCAGACGTCCTCGCTGGCGGCGTTGCAGGGGCGCGTGGAGGCGCTGCTGGAGAAGGGGCTGGGGCCCCGCGCCATCCACGACAGGCTGCGGCTGGAGGTGGCGGGGTACGCGGCGAGCGTCTCGGCGGTGAAGCGCCTGGTGCGGCAGCTGCGCAAGGCCCAGGGAGTGAGGGCGGAGGACGTGGCCATCCCCGTCGTCACGGCGCCCGGCGAGGTGGCGCAGGTGGACTTCGGGTACGTGGGGAAGCTGCGGTGCCCCCAAGAGAAGAGGCTGCGCAAGGCGTGGGTCTTCGTGCTGGTGCTGGCGCACAGCCGCTACCTCTGGGCCGACGTCGTCTTCGAGCAGTCGCTGCCCACGTGGCTGCGGCTGCACGTGGAGGCCTTCGAGGCGCTGGGCGGGGTGGTGCAGACGGTGGTGCCGGACAACCTGAAGGCCGCCGTGCTGAGGGCCGCCTTCACGCCGGACGTGCCGTCAGCCCTCAACCGAAGCTACCGCGAGGTGGCCCGCCACTACGGCTTCAAGGTCGACCCGACGCCGCCGTACGCGCCCCAGAAGAAGGGCAAGGTGGAGGCGGGCGTCAAATACGTCCAGTCCAGCTTCTTCAAGGGCCGCCAGGGGCAGGACGTCGAGGGGGTGCGCGCGGAGTTGAAAGAGTGGCTGGCCCAGGTGGCCAACGTGCGGCGGCACGGGACGACGGGGAGGCGCCCGGTGGACGTCTTCCGGCAGGAGGAGGCGCCCGCGCTGCGGCCCCCGCCCCAGAAGCGCTTCACTCCCGTCGTCTGGAAGCCCACGCGCGTCCACCAGGACAGCCACGTCCTCTTCGAGAGGCGCTTCTACTCGGCGCCCTGGCGCCTGGTGGGCAGCGACGTGTGGCTGCGCGTCACCGACGCAAGCCTGGAGGTGTACGCCCAGGACGTCCGCGTCGCCACCCACGCCCGGCGTGGCACGGGCCTCTATGTCACCCACGAGGAGCACCTGCCCCAGCACCGCGCTGACTTGCGCCACCGCAGCCGCGGCTACTGGGAGGAGCGCGCCACGCGGCTGGGCGAGGACGTCCTCACCTACGTGCGCGCCGTCTTCGACTCCGACGACGTCCTCTCCCAGCTGCGCGCCGTGCAGGCCATCGTCACGCACCTGGAGGGCTTCCCGCCCGAGCGCGCCCGCGCCGCCGCACGGCGCGCCCACTACTACGGCACCTACTCCTACGGCGGCCTGAAGAATCTGCTGCGCCAGGGGCTGGACTTGCAGCCGCTACCCCTGGCCCTCGCCGCCCCCGCGACGTCCTGCCTGCCTCAGCCGCGCTTCGCACGCAGCGTGGCCGAGCTGCTTCACCACCCCGCCGTGCCCCAGGAGTCTGAAATTGAGTCCCACTGACGAGCTGATTCCCATGCTCAAGAAGCTGCGCCTGTCCGGTGTCCTCCAGTCCCTCCAACTGCGCACCCAGCAGGCCGTGGACGACAACCTCTCCCACTCTGAATTCCTCTACCGCCTCTTGGGCGACGAGGTGGAGCGCCGCGACTCCAAGCAACTCTCCCAGCGCGTGCGCCGCGCCTCCTTCGAGCACGCCCGCACCCTCGAGGACTTCGACTTCCACTTCAACCCCAGCGTCCCCAAGGCCAAGGTGCTGGAGCTGGGCACCTGCGCCTTCCTGGAGCGCAACGACAACGTCCTCATCGTCGGCCCCACCGGCGTCGGCAAGTCCCACCTGGCCCAGGCCCTCGGCCACCGCGCCTGCCGCGCCGGCTTCAGCGCCCTCTACGTCGGCGCCCACGAACTCCTCCTGCAACTGCGCGCCGCCCGGGGCGAAGGCAGCTACGACAAGCGCCTCCTGCGCTTCACCTCGCCTGACTTGCTCATCATCGATGACCTCGGCCTGCGCGGCCTCACCCAGGACGAGCCGATGGACCTCTACGAAGTCGTCCGCCAGCGCTACGAGCGCCGTAGCACCGTCATCACCTCCAACCGCTCCATCGAAGAGTGGCCGCCCCTCTTTGGCGACCCGCTGATGGCCAGCGCCGCCATGGACCGGCTGCTCCACCACGCCCACATCCTCGTCATCGAAGGCGACAGCTTCCGCAATCCGCCTCCCACCCGCCGTCGCAAGTCCTCGGCCCCCGAAGCCCGGTAGTCAGTAGCGGATCCGCTTGGCCGAACCGACCGCGTCAACGCCGCGAACTCGAATCGCCGCTCCCTGACAGCTCACCAGGGCGATCCGCTTGGCCGACCCTCATGCGATCCATGGCCCCGGTCCTTGACA
>NZ_RAWQ01000403.1:0-2840 GCF_003668965.1 Corallococcus sp. AB030 | reverse complement strand
GTAACTCCTCGCCCGCCCCCGTCGTGACGGGAGGAGGATGACGTGCGGAGGTGAGCGCTCGATTCGAAGCAGGAGGAGCGCGTGGGCATGGAGTCGAAGGAGCTGGCAGCGAAGCTGAAGCAGGAGGTGGAGGCGCAGCGGGGCCGGGGGACGCGGTGGAGATTCGGCGAGGACTTCCGCACGCGGGCGGTGGCGTATTTGAGAGGGCGGCAGGCGGAGGGTGGGACGCAAGAGGAAGCGGCGCGGGAGATGGGGCTGTCCTCGTGGACGCTGTCCAGGTGGGGGCGGCAGGGAGGGCCTGTGCGACGCGGACGGCCGGCGCGAGCGTCGCCGGAGACAAGCACCGCGGCCTTCCACCCGGTGGCGGTGACGCGCGAGGAGGAGCCCGAGGGAGGGGTGGTGGTGCACGGGCCAGGGGGCGTGCGGGTGGAAGGCCTCAGCGTGGCGCAGGTGGTGCGAGTGCTGAAGGGGCTCGGGGGATGATGGGCACCACGCGCAGGCTGTCGGTGTACGCGTACGCGCGCCCGTGCGACATGCGCAAGTCCTTCGACACGTTGGCGGCGCTGGTGACGCAGGGCATGGGACGCGACTTGCTGGGCGGGGACGTCTTCCTCTTCGTCGGTAGAAACCGGAAGCGGGCCAAGGCCCTCTTCTTCGACGGCACGGGGCTGTGTCTGTACGCGAAGCGGTTGGAGAGGGGCCGGTTCGCGGCGGTATGGAAGCGCGCGCAGGGGGAGGAGCCGGTGGCGCTGACGTTGCCGGAGCTGACGCTCTTCTTCGAGGGGGGCGAGGTGCTGGGAAGGCAAACCCTCTCACCGGTGGCGGCCGAGGCGGTGCTGGTATTCGCGCGGGCGCGAGCGGCGGGCTGACGTCGCTTGCAACCTGCCAGGGGGTGTGGCACCAGCACGACTCGCATGGTGCGCCTCACCACCGAGAGGGATGTCGAAAGACTGCGCCAGGCGGCGCTGCTGCTGGAGGCGGAGAATCGCCGCCTGACGTCCCGCGTGCTGGAGTTGACGCGCCAGTTGCTGACGGCGAAGGGCGAGGCGGCCGAGGTGCTGCAGCTGCGGCTGGTGGAGTTGGAGCGGCAGCTCTCCCAGGCACGCGACGCGCTGTACGGCCCCTCCAGCGAGAAGCGCCCGCGCCCCTCGGCTGCACCCGGGCCGGCCCCCGCCGAAGAGAAGTCCCAGCGCGGCCACGGGCCACGCCAGCAGGCGCTGCCGGTGGAGGAGGTGGTGCACCTCTTGGACGCGGCGGACCAGCAGTGCCCCCAGTGCGGCGGCGCGCTGACGGTCATGGCGGGCCAGTACGAGGAGGCCGAGGAAGTCGACGTGGTGGAGCGCCGCTTCGTCCTCAAGCGCCACCGCCGGCAGAAGTACCGCTGCGGCTGCGGCGGGTGCGTGGAGACGGCCCTGGGCCCGCCGAAGCTTCAGCCCGGCGGGCGCTACTCGCTGGACTTCGCCCTGGAAGTCGCGGTGCAGAAGTACCTGGAGCACGCGCCCCTGGAGCGGCAGGTGCGGGCCATGGCGCGCGAGGGGCTGGCGGTGGACAGCCAGACACTCTGGGACCAGGTGCTGAGGCTTTCCCGCCTGCTGCTGCCCACCTGGGAGGCCCTGTGGCTCTCCCAGCTGCGCCGGCGGGTGCTGGGCGTGGACGAGACGCGCTGGCCACTCCTGGGCAGCCCGGGGCAGACGAAGTGGCACCTGTGGGCCCTGGCCAGCGCGCACGCCGTCGTCTACCGCGTGGCGGACACCCGCGGCGCCGAGGCCGCGCGAGAGCTCTTGAAGGACTTCTCGGGCGTCCTGGTGACGGACGGCTACGCCGTCTACGCGGCGGTGGCGAAGCAGCGCGCCGGACGCCTCCACGTGGCGCACTGCTGGGCCCACGTGCGCAGGAAATTCCTGGAGTGCGGCGGGCCCGAGGCCGACGTCGCCGTACGACTCATTGGCGAACTCTACCAGGTGGAGCGCGAGTACCAGACGGGTCCACCCGACGTGGGGCGGCTGCACGCGCTTCGCCAAGAGAAGAGTCGCCCGGTGGTGTCCCGCCTGCATGCGTGGGCCCTCGAGGTGCGTGCACTGCCCGAGTCCGCGCTGGGCAAGGCCCTGGGCTACCTGGGAAACCTCTGGCCGGGGCTGACGCGCTTTCTGGACGACGCCCTCGTGCCCCTGGACAACAACGCCACCGAGAGGGCCCTGCGCGGGCCGGTGGTGGGCCGCAAGAATCACTACGGCAGCCGCAGCCGCCGCGGCACCGAGGTGGCCGCCATCCTCTACAGCCTGCTGGAGTCGGCGAAGCTTTGCGGCGTCGAGCCCAAGGCCTACCTGCGCGCGGCCGTGCTGGCGGCGCTCCACGGCGAGCCGCCCCTCTTGCCGCACCCGCACGCGGCCCCCAGTTGAAAGGGACACCATGGCCGCGAAGATTTCCGAAACCCTCCTGGAGTACGTCGCGCCACTGCTCGCACAGCTGCCGCCGGGAGCGGCGCTGCACCAGCAGCGCAGCTTCCTCCAGGTGGTCATCACCGTCTGGAATGCGCTGGTGGTAGTGCAGTGGGGAGAGCCGGACCTGCTGCCTGACGTCTACCGCCGACTGGAGGCGATGCCCCAACCCGGCCGGGCGACGATGCGCGCGATGGTGGACGCGCTCGTGGAGCGTAAGCGACGGCACTTCGCGGACGACCTGCGCGCCGTGGGACGCTGGGAACTGCGCGTGAAGGCGGACGGCGAAGTCTCCCTCTGGGCCGAGGCTCGCGGCCCGTCGCGCTGAGACGACTCACCCAGCAATCATTCGCCGAACCTCTCCGTCAACGTCGCTCTCGACGGGCTCGGGCGAGGACTTAC
>NZ_RAWQ01000402.1:0-2864 GCF_003668965.1 Corallococcus sp. AB030 | reverse complement strand
CGGGGTGCGAGTGGGCGGGCGTGCGCCAAGCGTGAAAACGGGGAGGCCCGGGGCTAAAGCTAGAGCATGTTCTTCACGTCCCCGAAGAAGTTGAGGCTCCCCACTCCGCAGGAGGCGCTGCCGGGCCGTCCTCAGGAGATGCCGGTTCCGCAGAAGCACACCGTGCTGGGCACCCCGCTGAAGGGGCCGGTGCCGGAGGGCTTTGAAACGGCCGTCTTCGGCATGGGCTGCTTCTGGGGCGTCGAGCGCAAGTTCTGGCAGGTGCCGGGCGTGTACTCCACCTCGGTGGGGTACGCGGGCGGGCTGACGCCGAACCCCACGTACGAAGAGGTCTGCTCCGGGCTCACCGGCCACAACGAAGTGGTGCGCGTGGTGTTCGACCCGGCGAAGGTCACGTACGCGCAGCTCTTGAAGGTGTTCTGGGAGAACCACGACCCGACACAGGGCATGCGCCAGGGCAACGACGCGGGCACGCAGTACCGCTCCGGCATCTACTTCGCGAAC
The DNA here is from genome assembly GCF_003668965.1 of Corallococcus sp. AB030. NCBI lineage: Bacteria > Pseudomonadati > Myxococcota > Myxococcia > Myxococcales > Myxococcaceae > Corallococcus > Corallococcus sp. AB030. Next base: position 2,360 of record NZ_RAWQ01000402.1, on the reverse strand, counting down.
GACGCGCAGAAGCGCGCCGCGGAGGAGACGCGGCAGGCGTATCAGGCCGCGCTCAACGCGAAGGGCCTGGGCGACATCACCACGGAGGTCCTGCCCTCGCCGGCCTTCTATTACGCCGAGGATTACCACCAGCAGTACCTGCAGAAAAACCCAGGGGGTTATTGCGGCGTTGGCGGCACCGGCGTGAGCTGCCCGATTGGCATTGGCGTCAGCGCGTAACGTTCGCGCGCACGACGTGAAACACGCGCGCGGAGCGGATCCACCGTCACGGGTTCCGCTCCGCGCGCACTCTGTACGTAAGAGGGGAATCCTTTAAACTCGCGTTCGTCATGAACACGACGGATGCACCTTCCCGACGCGAGTTTTTGGAGCAGTACCTGCGTGATTCCCAGGTCGCTGCGACGCTGATCAACCCCGGCGCGGACATGCCCACGGTGCCGCTGGCGGCGGCGGCGCTGGGCGTGATGCCCGCGCAGATCGTCAAGACCATCGTCTTCGAGGGGAAGAAGGATGCGTCTCGCGCGTGTCTGGCCATCGCGCCCGGCGACATCCGCATCGCCACCGCGAAGGTGTCCGCCGCGCTCCAGCTCACGCAGCTCAAGCTGGCCAGCGCGCAGACGGTTTCGCGGCTGACGGGCTACGCCGTCGGCGGCGTCCCTCCGGTGGGGCACGCGACGCCGCTGCCCGTGGTCATCGACTCGCGCGTGCTCCAGTACGACGTCGTCTTCGGCGGCGGCGGGGATGATCAGCACATGCTGCGCATCTCGCCGCGGGACATCCAGCGGCTCACCGGCGCGGTGGTGGGCGACATCGCCGCGGAGGACGCAGCGGCTTCCCCGGTGGACGCACGATGAGCGCGCAGACCCTGGGCCGCGTTTCGCTGCCGCCCCACCCCGTCCTCTTCCGGCTGTTCTACGAACCGGGCTTCGCGGACGACCAGCGCACGGTGCTGCCGCACCTGTTGCGCATCGACGCGGCCCACCTGGTGATGCTCGCGCACCGGGGCATCCTCCCCGCGGAGACCGTGGCGCGCCTGTTGTCCGTCAACCGCGACCTGCGGCTGCGCTCGGACGCGGGTGAGACCGTGTTCGAAACGCCCGCGTCGCACCGCGGCCTCTACCTCACGTACGAGAACGAATACATCCACCGGCTGGGAGGCGAGGTCGGCGGATCCGCGCACGTGGCCCGCAGCCGCAACGACATCAACGCCACCGTGACGCGGATGCGGCTGCGCACGGAGCTGCTTGGCGTGCTCGCCGGCTGCGAGTCCCTGTCGCGCACGCTGCGCACGCAGGCGCACGCGCACGCGCGCACGGTGATGAGCTCCTTCACCCACCAGCAGCCCGCGCAGCCCTCCACGTTCGGCCACTACCTGACGGCGGTGCTGTCGGAGTTCGTCCGCGGCACCGCGTGGCTCGCCGCCAGCTACGGCACCGTCAACCGCAGCCCCATGGGCGCCGCGGCCGGAGGTGGCACGTCGTTCCCCATCGACCCGCACGAGGTCGCGCGGCTGCTGGGCTTCTCCGCGCCGGTGCTCAACTCCGCGGACGCCGTCGGTTCGCGGGACTTCGTCATCCAGGTGCTCGGGCCCCTGGCGCTCATGGGCACCACGCTCACACGGCTGGCCAACGACCTGCAGGCCTGGGCCAGCATGGCCTACGGCTTCCTCGACTGGCCGGATGACCTGGTGAGCACCAGCTCCATCATGCCGCAGAAGCGCAACGCCTTCGTCCTGGAGCACATCCGCGGACAGGCGGTGCACCCCACCGGCGCGCTGATGAACGCCTTGATGGGCCTGAAGAACACGCCCTTCACCAACAGCGTGGAGGTCAGCGGTGAAGTCTCCGCGCACCTGTGGCCCGCGCTCCGGGGCATCAGCAAGGCGCTCCAGCTGATGGACCTGCTGCTCCAGCACGTGCGCGTCCGCCCGGACGCGATGCGCGCCTTCCTGGTCCACGCGGATACGACGATGACCGCGGTCGCGGACCACCTGGTCGCGCGGCACGGGCTCGCGTTCCGCACGGCCCACGACGTGGTGGCCCGGCTCGTGGCGCGCAAGACGGGCGACGCGCCCCTCACCGCCGCGGAGGCCCGGCGCGGGCTGGAGGCGCTGCTCCTGGAAGTCACCTCGCGCGCCTTCACGCTCGACGAAGCGGAGCTGGCGCGCGCGCTGGAGCCCGCCACCTGCGTGGAGGCGTCCGCCCATGGCGGAGGCCCCGCGCCCGCCTCCGTCCTGGCCCAGCTCGCCGCACTGGAGGACCCGGGCCTCGCCGCCTCCCTCCAGGCCTGGCGCGTCGAACAGGAAGACGCGCGCGGACAGCTGGAGCACGCCGTCACCGCGCTTCTCACCGCCTCCGGAT
>NZ_RAWQ01000401.1:0-2933 GCF_003668965.1 Corallococcus sp. AB030 | reverse complement strand
GGGTGGGGGAGGTGTTGCGAGCGCGGGGAGCGACTTAGCTTCTGGCGCCGGAAGTCCCACGTTGCGAAAGAGTTTCCCCAGGAGTGGTCCGTGGCCAAAAAGTCCTTCACGCTGATGGTCATCCCGGACCACGACGCTCCGGTGAAGCGCTACACCATCCAGCGCTCCTGGCTGGTGCAGGTGGGCATGGGCCTGATGCTGGTGGCGGGACTGGGCGCCGGTGCGAGCATCCACTACCTCCAGGTGGCGGCGGACGCGTCGGAGAACCGCATCCTGCGTGAGGAGAACCTCACGCTGCGTTCCCAGCTGAAGTCGGTGCGTGAGCGCATCGAGCACATCGGTTCGACGCTGGACCGCGTGGAGCGTTTCGACCAGAAGCTGCGCGCGGTGACGTTGCTGTCGGACCCGCAGCGCAACCTGGCCATGGGCCCCACGGAGCCTGAGGCCGGCACCACGGCGCCCACGACGGACACGCAGTTCACCCAGCTGACCACCACGGACACCCCGAAGGTGCTGCTGGGCCGGCTGGACCGGCTCTCCGCGGAGGCCACCCGCCAGGAGCTGAGCCTCCAGGACCTGCAGGCCTACTTCCAGGACCAGAAGTCGCTGCTCGCCTCCACGCCGTCGGTGTGGCCGGCGCGCGGCTGGGTGACCAGCGATTTCGGTCAGCGCCTGGACCCGTACACGGCGGACCGCGTGACGCACGCGGGCCTGGACATCGCGGCGCCGCACGGCAAGGAAGTCTCCGCGCCGTCGGACGGCACGGTGGTGTTCGCGGGCCTGGAGGGCGGGTACGGCAACGTGCTCGTCATCGACCACGGCTACGGCATCAAGACGCGCTACGGCCACCTGTCCAAGATTCTCGTGAAGGCCGGCGACCGGGTGAAGCGCGGCTCGGCCATCGCGAACGTGGGCAACACCGGCCGCTCCACCGGCCCGCACCTGCACTACGAGGTGCGCGTGAACGGCGTGCCGCAGAACCCGCGCAAGTTCATCCTTGAAGAGTAGGAGCCGAGTAGGAGACGAGTGGCTCGGGGACGCGCCTCAGGTTCCTTCCGGCTCCGGAAGGAACGCGTCCAGGCGCAGGCGCCGCCGCTGCAGGCCGTGAGTCCGCCCGGTTCGCTCCATGATGTAGGCCCGCTCCACCTCTGCCCACAGGAGCGGTCCCAGCACCTGCCAGTGTGACGGCTGGTGCACCGTCAGCTCCAGCAGCGCCACGGTGAAGCCCGGCACGTCGGTGTCGGAGGCTCCCGGAGGCAGCGCGGGGCGCAGGTCCTCCGCCAGCTTCGCGCGAGTCGTCTCCGCGCCGTCCTCGCGCACGGTGAGCTGGGACGTGGGCACGAGCAGCACCGCGAAGCCGTCCGGCTGGAAGCGCACGATGCGCGCGCCCGGGTACTGCGCGGCCAGCGACGCCACGACGGCCTTGAGCAGCGCGTCCCCGGCGGGGAAGCCGAAGCGCGCGTTGAAGTGGATCATCTCCTTCACGTCCACCATCAGCGCGCCCACGCGCCAGCCGTCGTGGTGCGCGTGCGTGGACAGGTCGAACTCCTCCTTGAGGAGCGTGCCCTGGGTGAGCGCCAGCACGTGCAGGGCCCCGGTGGCGTCCGGTTGGCCTCGCCGGCGCTGCTCGGCGGCGATGAGCTCCTGGGCGGCGGCCTGCGGCGCCTCCTGGGCGTGCCCCGGGCGCGCGGCCCGGGGGTGGAGGGCGACGAGGGCGGTGGCGGTGGCGTCGTCGAGTGCGTAGGGCATCGTGTCCGCGTGTGTAGCGCGGACCCGCCCCGGGCGCAGGAAAGCTTCTCCCCGCGCCCGCTCCGTCGCCCTCAGCGCATGCGACGCGCCGTGACCGTCACCTCATCCCGGTCATGGTAGAGCTGGCGGACGGTGAGGCCCTCCCAGCCCCCGTCGTCCACGAGCGTCTGGCGCACCCGCAGGAGCAGCGGGTTCTTGTCCTTCATGGGCAGCTTGATGTTGGCCACCAGGTTGCGCGCCCAGCGGCGCCGGCCCCACTTGGCCAGCAGCTGCGCCACCTCCAGGGGCCGCCACGCCATGTCGCAGAAGAGCCAGTCCGCGGACTCCTCCGGGGCGTAGGCGAAGGCGCTCTCCTGCACGTGCTGGACGCGCGGGTTCTTCGCCAGCTCCGGCATCAGCTTCGCCGGGTCCACCGCCACCACCCGCGCCCCTCGCGCCACCAGCCGCTGCGTCCAGCCGCCCGGCGCCGCGCCCAGGTCCACGCAGACGTCGCCGCGCCCGGGCTCGTGCGCCAGCCCGTCCAGCGCCTCCTCCAGCTTCATCGCCGCGCGGGAAGGGGACTCGCCCGCACGCTTCATCCGCCGCCGCCCGCCCGGCGCGAGCGACAGGGCCTCACGGGCGCTCACCGCGCCCAGGGTCAGCACCCCGTCCGGCGCGACGCACAGGCCCACCAGCAGGGCCCCCGCCTCGCGCGCCCGTCCGTCGTCCTCCAGCACGCGCCCCGAGGGGAGCGCCGCGCGGACCGTGGCTTCCAGCGCCTCGGCACGGCCCGCCTGCGTGTTGCCCTTCGCGCTGTCCGGCGTGTAGGCCCGCAGGAGCCAGGGCACGCGCGAGGGCAGCCCGGACATCGCAGCCACGAGTTCCTCCACCGGCACCTGTCCTCCACCCGGGGGCACCCAGGTGGCGACGACCCGCTCCACCGCCCGGCCAAAGGCGGGGGGGACTTCAGGCCGCTGCTCGGACTCCACCAGGGCCGGCCCCAGGAGGCGGGGACCTGCTCCAGCCCAGGTCAGCTCCTCGAACAGGTGCGACTCGAAGCCCTCCCGGCAGGTCCACAGCCACCGGCCCGGCTGGGCCGCCAGCGTCTGTGCGGGCATGGACGGCACGCGCGCCCGAGGTGGGATGCGCGGCGCGGGTGAGGCGATGGGAGCCGGGGCGGAGCGTCCGGGGCCACCGGCACGGGG
>NZ_RAWQ01000400.1:0-2944 GCF_003668965.1 Corallococcus sp. AB030 | reverse complement strand
GGGGGCGGGAGGGGTCATGGCCGAGACTTTCGACGTGGTGGTGATTGGAGCGGGTCCCGCGGGAGAGAACGCGGGCGCGCGCGCGGCGGCGGGTGGGTTGAAGGTCGCGCTGGTGGAGCACGAGCTCCTGGGCGGCGAGTGCTCCTACTGGGCCTGCATGCCCAGCAAGGCGCTCTTGCACCCCGGCGAGACGCTGTGGCTGGCGAAGCACACGCCCGGCGTGCGCGAGCTCATCCAGGGCCCGCTCAAGGCGGACGCCGTGCTCAAGCACCGCGACCAGATGGTGTCCGGCTACGACGACAGGTCCCAGGTGAAGTGGGCGGAGGGCGCGAAGCTCACCGTGGTGCGCGGCAAGGGCCGGCTCACGGGCCCGCGCAAGGTGGCCGTCACGGGCAAGGAAGGCAAGGTGCGCGAGATGGAGGCGAAGCAGGCCGTCGTCATCGCCACGGGCAGCAAGCCGCGCCTGCCGGACATCGCGGGCCTCAAGGACTCCAGGCCGTGGGACAACCGCGAGGGCACCGGCGCCAAGGCCGTGCCGGGCCGGCTGGTGGTGCTGGGCGGCGGCGTGGAGGCGGTGGAGCTGGCGCAGGCGTGGCGCGAGCTGGGCTCGGAGGTGACGCTGGTGCAGCGCGGGCCCCGCGTGCTCAAGCGCTTTGAACCCTTCGTCAGCGAGCAGGTGGCCGAGGCGCTGCGCGACTCCGGCGTGCGCGTGTTGCTGGAGACGCAGGCCACCAAGGTGCAGCGCTCCGGAGCCCAGGGCGAATACACCATCACGCTGACCGGCGGGGACACGCTGCGCGCGGACGCGCTGCTCGTCGCCATGGGCCGCACCGCGCGCACGGACGACCTGGGTCTGGACACGGTGGGGCTCAAGCCCGGCGCGACCATCGAGGTGGATGATCAGCTCCGCGCCACGGGTGTGGACGGCGGCTGGCTGTACGCGTGCGGCGACGCGAACGGCCGCAACATGCTCACGCACATGGGCAAGTACCAGGCGCGGCTGTTGGGCGACGTCCTCCTGGGCAAGCCCGCGAAGGCGTGGGCGGACGCGAAGGCCACGCCTCAGGTCATCTTCACGCACCCGCAGGTGGGCAGCGTGGGCCTCACCGAGGACCAGGCGCGCAAGGCAGGCGTGCCGGTGAAGACCGTGCAGTACGAGCTGGGCGACGTGGCCGGTGCGTCCGTCATGGGCAAGGACCTCAAGGGGACGGCCAAGCTGGTGGTGGACGAGCAGCGCCGGGTCATCGTGGGCGCCACGTTCACCGGGCCGGGCGTGGGCGAGATGATCCACGCGGCCACCATCGCCGTCGCGGGCGAGGTGCCGCTGGACACGCTCTGGCACGCGGTGCCGTCGTACCCCACCGTGAGCGAGGTGTGGCTGCGGCTGCTGGAAGCCTACGGCCTGTGATTGCGGCGGGGCGCTCCCGCGTGGAATGGTGCGCGCCCCCCGTGTCCCGGTCCGTGAATGAGCACCGCTGAGCCCGCCCGCCAACGCGCGTCCCTGAAGGTGGAGTGGGCGTTGTTGCTGGTGCTCGCCGTGGCGGCCGTGGCGGTGGGGCAGCATCCCCGGCGCGGCGCGGACTTCCGCGTCTACCTCACCGCCGCGGAGCGCTTCCGCGAGGGCACGGACCTCTACCGCGCCGAGGACGGCACCATGCCGTTCAAGTACGCGCCCGTCACCGCGCCCCTGTTCCTGCCCTTCACCGCCGTGCCTCCGCGCGCGGCCGTGGCGCTGTGGAACCTGGGCTCCGTGCTCGCGCTCGGCGCCGTGTCCGTGCTCACGCGTCGCGCGGTGCCCAAGGACGGAGAGGCGACGCCGTGGCCGTGGGCTCCGGTGCTCGCAACCGCCGCGCTGCTGCCCGCGTTCTCCTTCGAAATCTTCTACGGCCAGGTGGACGTCGTGCTGCTGTGGCTGCTGGTGCTCGCGGCCGTGGGTGCCGAGCGGGGCCGCACGTGGGGCCCCGGCGCGGCCTTCGCCGTGGCGTGCCTGCTCAAGCCTCCGGCCGCGCTGCTGGGGTTGTTCTTCCTGGCGCGCCGTCACTGGCGCGTGGTGGGGACCACCGCCCTCTTCGGCGTCCTGCTGGTGCTGCCCACGCTGGGCCGCTACGGCTGGACGGGCACGCTGTCACAGCTGCGTGACTGGACGGAGATCCTGGCGCGCACCACGCCGCCGTGGGCGCTGGGCCACAACCCACAGGGCCTGCCCACGCTGCTGCTGTCACTGGTGCTGCCCCCGGAGTCGCTGCCTCCCGCGGGTGCGATGACCGCGGCGCAGGTCGTGGCGATGGGGCTGTTCATCGGCGCGCTCGTGTGGGCGCGGCCCGGTCCGGTGGAGCTGCTCGCGTTCTGCTGCCTGGGCGTAACGCTTTTGTCACCATTGGCGTGGCGCGCGAACTACCTGCTCGCGTGGCCGGTGATCCGCGCGGCGCTGGAGGGACGCTCGCGCCTGGGGCAGGCGTGCGTGGCCGGAGTGGCCCTCATCGGCATGGTCGTTTCCGACGCGGTGTTGGGCGCGGAGTGGGCCCGGCACGTGTTGCTCTTCCGGCCGTTCGCGGTGGCGTACTCCGCGCTGCTGATCGCGCTGTTGTGGCAGACGCGGCGTCACGGAACGCCCACGGCGGTGATTTCCGACAAGACCGTGACTCACCTGCCGCGCGGATTTTTGAACGCTCGCGGTTCGTGACCCAATCGAAACAAGGCCGGGGGCAAAGTGTCACGGAGCCTGAACCTTCGTGACACACGGTGTCGCTATATGCGTCCCCGTCATGTTCGAAACGTTCGACAGCGCTTCCAGCGCCCCCGCCGCCCGGCGGTTCGCGCTCTCCACCACCGCGTCGGTCGCCGTCTTCGGACTCATCGCCGTGGCGGCGATGACCGCGGCCAACACGGTGAAGGAAGTCATCAAGGAGAAGAAGGTGGACGTCGTCTTCCGTCCCCCTCCGCC